>JASFYV010000214.1:0-7308 GCA_045046925.1 Candidatus Marithrix sp.
TGTTAAATATCAGTTAGTTAGATATTTTGTCAATTTGGTGTAACTTACTGATATTTAAGTATATTTACAAATTTCATTATAGTCCAAGCCCAGTACCCTTTATACAGAATACATTGTAACTGAGTAACTTCAGTCAAATAATTAAATTAAGAGCAATTGCCCCTACATAATATTATGATTCGTAGGGGTAATCCTATAAAGTTTAACTATTATAAACTTCTTTATTTAAGCCATTTTCACTTTTTGCAATTATAACAGTTGCCGCAGCATCACCAGTTACATTTACCGCGGTTCGCATCATGTCTAATAATCGGTCTACTCCAATTATCAATGCAATTCCTTCAACTGGTAAACCTACTTGATCTAATACCATAGCCAACATAATTAGCCCAACTCCAGGCACTCCAGCAGTTCCTATTGAAGCTAAAGTTGCTGTCAGAATAACCATTAAGTAATCCGACATTGTTAAATCAATACCATACACGTTGGCAATAAAAACTGTTGCTACTCCTTGCATTATAGCAGTACCATCCATGTTAATGGTTGCACCTAATGGAATCGTAAAAGAGGCTACAGAATTGTCTACCCCAAGTATAGTTGTTGTATTTTCAATATTAACCGGAATGGTTACATTACTACTAGCAGTACTGAAAGCAAATATTTGAACTCGACGCATTTTACTAATAAATTTTCTAACACTGAGGCCAGACAAAACTTTAAGCAGTATTGAATAGGATATAAGACCATGTAACAGCAATGCAGTCACCACTACCATAAAGTAACCAAGCAATGGTTTAATTAAATCTACACCTTGCAAAGCAAAGGTCTTCGCTATTAAGCAAAAAATCCCCAGTGGAGCTAATTTCATCAGTATATTAACCATTTGCATCATGATAGCATTGTAATCATTAAAATGTTTCTCGATTCGCTTGCCAGATTCACCAGCCATTACAATTGCGATCCCAAATAATATGGAAAATACAATCAACGGTAACATATCACCATTAGCCATCGATTCTATCGGATTATTTGGTATCATATTAATGATAGTTTGAGCTAAAGAAGGAGATTCTTTGGCAATAAATTCAGCCGTTTCCACAGATTTCTGATTAAAACCTTCGCCAGGTGCTATCGTAACAGCCAGTCCCAATGCTAAAGTAATAGCCAATGCTGTGGTCAAAATATAAAACAACAATGCTTTACCACCCAATCTGCCCAATTTATTAATATCTCCTAAAGATGTAGTACCACATACTAAAGAGATAAATACCAACGGTACAACTAACATTTTTAATAAGTCAATGAAGATTTGACCGATTACATAGAAGATATTATCAATTAAAATTGTCCTGATAAAAGGTACTTCCATAAAAAATATATTTAAAACACTACCTAATATGCCCCCAAATAACATGGCAAGTAAAATAGTAGTAGTTAAGTTCTTAGATTGCATTTTTGATTATCCAAAGTAATTAAAATTATACTTAATAAATTATAGCATTTCCCAATTGAATAGATTACAACAACATAAGTAATTGATATTAATTTTGAATTTAATTAAGAATTAAGAATTGCTATTAATAGTTTCTAAGCTTGTATAAACTTTGCTTTTAATATAGCATGTTAATAATCATTTAATTATACTGTAAAAGGAGAATTTATGAAAATAGGCACTAAGTTATATCTATCATTTATGTTAATAGCAATTATATTTATAGTTGCAGGAATAAGTTTTTTATTAGAAAGTCAGACAGCTCTTTCTCAAGCAGCATTTAATCAATTGGAAAGTGCGAGAGCCAATAAAAAAGCCCAAATAGAAACTTTCCTTACAGAACGTCAGGCTGATATTCAAATACTTACCAATACTATCTCAATTTTTCAGCAAAATGCTTTTCAAAAAATAGAGACAACTCGAGATAGCAAAAAATTCCAATTAGAACAATTTTTTCAAGAACGTATTCATGATATTTCGGTGGCAAGTAAAACGCTTTCTATTGCACAAGCCATGACTGAATTTGATCAAGTATTGCACTCACAAAATTCAAAATCATTACCCAAAAAATTTAATCAAGAACTAGAATTATTTGTCAAACAACATGGATATAGTAATTTATTTTTAGTTGCAGCAGATGGAGATATAGTTTATACAACTATGGAACAAGTTAAGCTCGGCACCAACTTATTAAATAATGAATCAATGAAAAATAGTTCCATGGTAAAAGTATTTAAAAAAGGTTCACAACAGATTATATTACAAGATTTTTCATCATATTTACTTTCTGATAAAAAGGTGGCTTTTCTTGCAGCACCAATATTGGAAGAAGAGAAATTGCTTGGAGTTTTAATTTTATGTATTCATCCAGAACAAATAAATGCTATCGTTCAAACAGAGAAAACTGAAAAAGTTTATTTAGTCGGTAAATATAAAGGTAAAATTAGCTATCGGAATGATAAAATCAGCAAAATAGAAGAAACTGACGATGCTATCAATGCAGTATTTAATGGCCAGTCTAATACACAAATAAAAATTAACAATACAGATGATATAGAAATAACTAGTTATACACCATTAATAATTCCTGGCTTAAATTGGGCTATTATTGTTAATAGTAATTTGGAAGAAGCATTAACTATAAATGAAGCTGGCAAACATGAAGACTATTTTGCTGAGTATCTTAATAAATATGGCTATTATGATATTTTATTAACTCATCCACAAGGGCAAATTTTTTACACTGTTAAACATGAAACAGATTATAATACCAATATAATAACTGGTAAATATTCTAATTCTAAATTAGGTTTTTTAGTTAGAGAGGTTTTAAAAACTAAAGCAATTGGAATCAGCGATTTTGCTCCTTATGAGCCTAGCCATGGGGAACCAGCAGCTTTTATTGCACAACCTCTTATCATTAACAATGAAATAAAAATGATAATAGCTTTACAAATAAGCGATATAGAATTAAGCAATATTATGCAACAACGAGTAGGGATGGGAAAAACTGGAGAAACTTATTTAGTTGGAAGTGATAATTTAATGCGTTCCAATTCATTCCTTGATCCAATTAATCATTCAATTAAAGCTTCTTTTGCTAATCCAGCAATAGGAAGTATTAATACTGAATCAGTTAAAGCAGCATTAGATGGTAAAACTGGTATTCACATGATTCGTGATTATCGAGATACCATAGTTTTATCAGCCTACACACCGATTACAGTAGGTAATACCACTTGGGCTTTATTAGCGGAAATTGATAAATCAGAAGCATTTGCTGCTGTTAATAAACTTAGATTTTGGTTAGGTGGAGTGGTTTTAATAGGGTTAATCATTATCATTGGGATTGCTTTGTTATTTAACCGTAGCATTAAACAACCATTAAATCATTTAGTTCATGTTTCTAAAAATATTGCTGCTGGCAATTTGAATAATAAGATCATTACTACCAGAAAGGATGAAATTGGTCAATTATTACTAGCATTTGATGAAATGCAAAATCAATTAAATACCATTTTATCTTCAATCATTCAAGTAGCAACTATTGTTGACAGTTCTGCCGAAGAAATTTCTCAAGGTAATATTAGTTTAAGCCAACGTACAGAACAGCAAGCTGCCTCTTTAGAACAAACTGCTGCTAGTATGGAACAAATGACTAGTACTGTGCAACAAAATGCAGATAACGCTAGAATGGCTAGTCAATTAGCAATCAGCTCTAAAGATAATGCAATCAAAGGTGGTGAAGTAGTAAACTTGGCTATTATTTCTATGAATGAAATTAATACTAGTAGCAAGAAAGTAACTGAAATTATAGGAGTTATTAATGATATAGCCTTCCAAACCAATTTATTGGCTTTAAATGCAGCAGTTGAAGCAGCTCGAGCTGGTGAACAAGGCAGAGGATTTGCAGTAGTTGCTTCTGAAGTACGCAATTTAGCTCAACGTAGTGCCACCGCAGCAAAAGAAATAAAAAGCCTAATTGAAGATAGTGTTAATAAGGTTGTTGAAGGAACACAATTGGTTAATAAATCTGGTAAAACGTTGGAAGAAATTGTAATTTCAGTTAAAAAAGTCAGTGACATAATCTCAGAAATTTCAGCAGCTGGTCAAGAGCAATCTTCTGGTATTTCCCAAGTTAATAAAGTTGTGGCTCAAATGGATGATATGGTACAGCAAAATGCCGCTTTAGTTGAAGAAGCCGCCGCAGCAAGTGAATCCTTGAAAGGGCAAGCCCAGAATCTTAAAGAACAAATTGCTTTTTTCAATGTTGGAGAATTAGATTTAAATAGCAAGCATTTAACCTTATCTAAAAAAATATTCAGGAAAACTCTACCAACCAAAAAAGCTGATGAAAATGATAATGGTTGGGAAGATTTTTAGTGGCTAACCCCTTAATGCCATTAAATTAAGGGCAACCCCCTACATAACATGATAATTTGTAGGGGTAATCCCTTGTTACCCTAATCAATTTCCTTAACTTAATGGCCAGAGGAGGTAGCTCTACTTCAATTACTATTTAAAAATAGCTGCATCAATGTCATTTTCAGAAATATCAGCTATATTACGAAAATTAATTACGGTTTTCAACAATGCAACATCAAAAATTGGTTGGATAGATTCTTCGACATAAAATGCTGGTAAAACATGATATTGCTTAAATTTCGCAAAAGAAGTTTTAAAATCAGTTAATCCAGTAGAATCTTCTGAAACAACTAATCTTTGATGCTTATTTATTATATCTATCTGTACTTCGTTCTCAGATTGTTTTAAAAAACTGTCTAAGTTGGGAGTGATATGAATTGTATATCCATCTGGTTGTTCTGGAAGCTCTCCTTCAATTATGGAAATACGCAATTTTTCATCCACATCAATTTTACCAAAATCAGCTTGCCATTGTTGAAAAATTTCTATTGCTGGAGTTTCTGTTTCAAATACCAACGCAATAGCAGGTATTTCATCTTCAGAAGAAGCAAAAGCAGTCCCAATCCAGTTGGCTTGTTCCCAAAGTTCTTCATTGATTATTATGGATGATTCTTGGAGCATAGTTTTTCCGTAAGTTACTTAAATTAAGTTAAATATTTCAAAGATGAATGATTATTTGCTTTTTGTAAATATACCAAGTTCATTCCAAATATCATCAATTTTATTTTTCACTGCTTTATTCATACTAACCGGTTTACCCCATTCACGTTGGGTTTCACCTTGCCATTTATTAGTAGCATCAAAACCTATTTTACCACCTAATCCGGATACTGGTGAAGCAAAATCTAAATAATCGATTGGAGTATTTTCAATAATAGTAGTATCACGCACTGGATCCATACGAGTTGTCACTGCCCAAATAACATCTTGCCAATCCCGTACGTTAATATCAGCATCAGTAATAATTATAAATTTAGTATACATAAACTGACGTAAGAACGACCAAATCCCAAACATTATTCGTTTTGCATGACCAGGATATTGCTTATTAATGCTAACTATAGCCATCCGATAAGAACAACCTTCTGGTGGTAGATAAAAATCTATTATTTCTGGAAATTGTTTTTGTAAAATTGGAATAAATACTTCGTTTAATGCCACTCCTAATACGGCTGGTTCATCAGGAGGACGACCAGTATAAGTGCTGTGATAAATTGGGTTAGAGCGATGAGTAATACGTTCAATTGTAAAAACTGGAAAGCTTTCTACTTCATTATAATAACCAGTATGATCAGCAAAAGGCCCTTCAGGAGCAACTTCATCTGGATAAATAAAGCCTTCTAAGACAATTTCGGTAAAAGCTGGTACTTGTAAATCATGAGTTAAACAAGTTACAACTTCAGTCCGATTACCACGCAATAAGCCAGCAAAAGCATATTCTGATAAAGAATCAGGAACTGGAGTGACAGCTCCTAAGATTGTAGCTGGATCACAGCCGATGGCTACTGCAATTGGAAATGGTTTCCCCGGATGAGCTTGTTGCCATTCTTGATAATCTAATGCTCCACCACGATGTGATAACCAACGCATTATAACTTTATTTTTACCAATAACTTGTTGCCGATAAATTCCTAAATTTTGCCGTTTTTTAGAAGGGCCTTTGGTAATAACTAAACCCCAAGTAATCAGAGGAGCAATATCTTCTGGCCAACAAGTTTGTACTGGCAAAGTGGCTAAATCAACTTCTGCACCAGTTAATATATTTTCTTGACAGGCCGCATTTTTTATTAACTTAGCTGGCATGTTCATCACTTGTTTGAACATTGGCAATTTATTAAATATATCTTTAACCCCTTTAGGAGGTTCTGGTTCTTTTAGAAAGGCTAACAAAGTTCCCACATCACGCAATGATGTCACTGATTCCTGCCCCATACCTAAGGCAACCCGTTTAGTTGTACCAAATAA
Source organism: Candidatus Marithrix sp. (assembly GCA_045046925.1). GTDB lineage: Bacteria > Pseudomonadota > Gammaproteobacteria > Beggiatoales > Beggiatoaceae > DRQV01. The sequence continues at coordinate 6,383 of JASFYV010000214.1, forward strand.
ATTGGTTAAAACTGGAATATTATGGCCTTTAGGTTTAGTAAATAATAAAGCAGGTCCTTCAGTTCTCAAAGTACGATCACTAATTTCAGTCATTTCTAAATAAGGATCGACAGTTAGCTTAATTCGTTTTAATTCTCCAAATTCTTCTAATTTAGTTATAAAATCTCGTAAATCTCGGTATTGCATATTAATAATATTGGTTAGGACAAAATATTTTGTTAATAAATTTATCTTTGTATAGAATATATAATCACAAGATATAAATTTCACGTAGGATGTAATGAGTTTATGAATTATATTAATATACCACTTTATCGGGAATTGCTATAATACTTTTAAGCCCACAGCATCCAACCAAATATGGATTACTGACATCACTTATATTCCAACTCAGGAAGGTTGAAAGATATCTTTATTTATGAAATTGTCGGGAAGTCTAGAGGAGAGCGTGTGATGCAATCTTCAACCTGGCAGAAGCTATTTCAGTATAGGATAAAAGCCGCAAGTATAATTGAAGAGAATAGCTAAATCATATAAAATTAACTGAAGAACAACAAAGAATAATTAATGCTCAAGAACATATTTTAAAAGTTAATACTGTTGCTGGAAACGGAAAAACAACCACATTATTAGAATATGCTAAATACAGACCTAATAAACGTATTTTGTATTTGACATTTAACAAATCTGTTTCTGAAGAAATAGAGTGGCTTTATTGTAAATATTATCTGTTCACTTATTTCTCTTAATTTTATACGTTTTTATTATATCGAACTCAGGTTAGACTTATGATATTATAGTCCTTTGATAAAAAGTTTTATTTAAAAACCTGTAAAAAGAAAGTAATTAAAATATGAACTGCTATGGTTAACACTCCAAGTATAATCAGGCATCCTATTGCAAAAGTATTAGTATGTACTTTTTTT
>JASFYV010000215.1:0-5496 GCA_045046925.1 Candidatus Marithrix sp.
TTACTTATTTGTCTTTGGGCTTTTACATTTTTGGCAAATTGAGTTCATTTCTTTCATTTGTCTATTTTACCAGTAATTATAGTTTAAGCCCAGTACCGGTTAATAGGCGTAAAGGTAAATTGAATACAGTTGACCAAATGGTCAACTGTAATTCCTTAAGTTGATGCCTATGCGGTTACGCTCTGCTTCACCGACCCTACATGGCTTTATTAGCAGTATTATTACATAATAGGAAAGCCATAGGTAGTTGATAAGGAAAAAGAATATTGTGATATATCAAGAGAAAGAATTACTGATTTGGAAAATGGAATTTTAAAGAGAGCTAGGTAAGCCAGTTCATAAACTGAATGAAAAAATAGTTTCTAAAAATATTTTGGGTAAGTTTTGTTTAAATTTTTCAACTATATAACGAGTTTTAGCAATTGTATTAGTACTAGTTTGTTTAGAAATTTCTAATGCTAAAGATTGCCATTAACTTTGGCATAATTGAGTGGTTATTTGAAAGTACGCCGAATTTTGGCTACATTTTGTAATGTAACAACTTATTTTTCATTAACTGGTAAAGTCAACAGGTCTTACAGAGTTGCAAATACTCCTGGAACTTTTATATTAAATCGGTCTTAACCAGTGTCTAAAGCTCTCGCTGCAACAAGTTGATTATTTTTAAGAAAATATACCACGTTTTTATAATTTAAATTATAACTTTCAACTAATAATAATGTCAAGCACTTCTGGAACTGCTTCAATCATATCTTTTAATTTATGGGCTATGCTCAGTACATTCTGGTATATCACCTGCTAACGTAACTACTAAAGTTGGAAATAAAGATAAATTAACCTCATGTACACTTGGTTATTCAGAGCTTTCTAGTAATTTGGCTATATCAACTTTTTGTAATACATCTCGTAAAGCTTTTTCACTATTGAAACCGGCATCAAATTCCAAAATTACTGAAGCTTGGCCTTCTCCAGCAAGAGCTGTCATTTCCTTTACACCTTCAATAGTTCGCAACTCTTTTTCCATCGGACAAACTAATAACCGTTCCGTTCCGCATCTTCTGGTGAAATACCTTCATGACTCATGGAAATATAAATTATTGGAATTGCAATATCTGGATCGGCTTCTTTAGGAATCTCAATATATGCATTACTACCAATTATTAAAATAAATAAAAGCAATAAAAAAACCATCCGATTGTTACGAATGGCTATATCGACGATAGATGTCATATTTATAATTGGTATTTTAGGGATTATATATAATAGGACTTACGCATTGATAAAATCATTATTGTTAAAATACAAATATTTATATTAGTTTGTTTGCATATAAAATGCTGTCATTCCCTTGTAAACTGGAACAGACATCTTTCCTAAATAAGTATATATAAATGTAGGATGCAATGAAGTATGAATTGCATCAAGATGTAATTCATAAACTCATTACATCCTACGTAAATTATATAATTAATCTATATGCTCATTTGAGGCAGGTTTAACGCTGTTATTACAATACATCCCTATATTACTTTCGTTATTTGAAAGATGTCTAAATATAAGAATATTTGAAATTCTAGATTCCTATGAAAGTGGGAATGACGGTTAATTAGATTTTTATAAATATTGATCAATTAATTTATGAATCATCTTTATGTTTTAATAAAGGTAATAAAGAATTACCCATACCAGCAGCAGCAGTAACATTGTAAAATATAAAACTAGCTGGAATCCCAAATTGTAAGAAAAATATTCCACCCATACATAATAAGGCAGATACAGTTGTTCCAGCTAAACCAGCAGTAATATTAAACTTAAATTCTTGTCCTAATTTAAACAAAAAATCTAGCTGTTTTATAGTCTTATCCATCAAAATTATTTGAGCTATATCAGTGGCAGCTGTTGAAGCACCACGTAAAGATATAGAAACTGTAGCCATTTTAAGTGCTATAGAATCATTGATACCATCTCCTACAAAACATACTGATTTACCTTCTTGCTGCAATTGTTCAATTAATTTAGCTTTATCTTGAGGTAAAGTATTAGCGAAATAATTATTAATTCCTAAATCTTCAGCTAGTTGTTTAGTGGGATTTTCATGGTCACCAGAAATGATATAGATAGATAAATTACGTTTTTTCAATTTCTCAATAATTTGTTTTGCTTCTGGTCTGATTGTTGGACATAATTCCAGCATACCTCCTAACTGTTGGTCAATTGCAACAAAAATGGTTGAATAACCTTGAGCATGACTATTAACTTCTAGTTCTTCTATTTCAGTTGGTATACTGATTTGTTCCATTTCCATAAAACGTATACTACCAACTCTAATCAACTTGTTATTTACTTTGACTTTAATTCCATAGCCGATTTCATACTGGCTTTCATCAATACTTGGTATATCCAAATCATCTGCTGCTTGCAAAATAGCTTTAGCAATTGGATGGTTTTGTCTATATTCAGCTGCTGCTGCATAAGTCATTAGTTCATTTTCTTGAATTCCATTACAGGTATAAATATTTCCAACATGAGGCTGTTCTAATGTCAAAGTACCAGTTTTATCAAATACCACTGTATCAATTTTATTTAGTAGTTCAAGTGAACGCCCATCTTTAATGAGAATACTATTCTTCGCTGCTATGTTAAGAAAATTTAACATACTAAAAGGGCTAGTAAGTCTTATGACTTCTGAAAAATTAGAACTAAGTACTGCTATACCTCTATAAGTCCCTAAAGTTACTAAAGCTAAAGTGCCAGTTATTAACGTTGGTATAACAGTTTTAGTAGCAAATTCTTCACTTTTAGTTTGTAGAGAAAGCTCAAATTCGGCAGTACTATTTAAGATTTCCCCAATTTGGACTGCAATAGTATCTGCACCAGTTTTTTCCACCTGAATATGAATGCAACCAGTTAATACAATAGTAGCTGCAAGTACATTATCATCAATTATTTTTTCGTAAGGTTGAGCTTCACCTGTTAAAGCATGTTGATCTACAGTTGCTATACCTTCAACTATAAGACCATCTACTGGTATAACTTCACCAGCATTAACTACAACAATATCTCCTTCTTTTAGTTCATCTAATGAAACTTCAATTTCAATTCCATCTTTTAATACCCAAACTGAGCGTGGCTGTTCGGCAAATACATTGATTAAATTTTTTTTGGTTGAGTTTCTAGTTTTATTTAAAATTGTTTTAGCTGAATAAAATATAACATTTGATAAAGCACTAAAAAAGTAATAACCAGTTATAACACCACCAATTATACTAATTGAATCAATTATTGCTATGTTTAATTTTTTATCCTTAATAATCCCAACAAAACCTTCTTGAAAAATAGGTGAGCTGACATAAAGTAAAATTGGGATACTTATTAGAGTTAAAGGATTATAGAATAAAGCTCCGGTGGTGGCTAATCCTAAACTAATTATTGAAAAAGATAGGTAGTGCTTATTTTGTCTATTATCTTCATTGATTTCAGCTTGGGCTGTATTATTTGATATTTCTGCCATCTGTTGATGTCGTAAATCATCTGATTCTATAGGTTTTGATATTGCTTCAGATGTAGATTCTATTGCGGTAAGTTCTATTGTAGAAGAAGTTGATTTATTGACATTTTGATAAGCTTTTGCACCAGATCGTATAACACTACCTAAAAGTAATAGATTGATTAATAACATATATTTATAATATTAGAGTTGGGTAATTCTATTTTAGTAGAGATAAAGACTTTTGTAGAATTATTAATTAAAGAATATGATAGGTATTTTTTCCTGCTTCTTTGGCATATTGCAAGGCTGTTTCTGAATATTTAATTAAGGTTTCTATCGTTTTAATTTCGATATTTGGACAGAAACATATACCAATATTACAGTTGATTTGCAAAGTATGATCGGCTATTAAAATCGGGGTTGAAATACTTGCAATAATTCGGTCTACAATAATATGAATATTAAGTTCTTGCTTGATTGGAAATAAAATAATGCCAAATTTATCACTACCTAAATGTGAAACTACATCGCCTCCTTTAACACATAGTTTTAAACGTTGTGCAATGATTTTAATTGCTTCATCACCATTATCAAATCCAAACTGTTTATTGATTGCTTTAAAATTATTTAAATCTATAAGCAATAAAGCCAAATCTTCTGCTTGATGGCAAGTACGAGTAAGATATTCTTTAAATAATGATTTATTTGGTAATTTGGTTAAAGCATCATAATGAGTTAAATAATACGCTTTTTGCTTGTCTATAGAATTCATATCCGAATATACTGCTATATAATGCGTAACATTATTATCCTCGGCACGAATCACATTCATCGACACCCAAACTAAATAGTCTTTGCCATTTTTATAACGATTCCAAATCTCTCCATCCCAGTGACCAGTATCACTAGCTGTAGTCCACATTTCTGCATAAAACGCATCATCATGTTTTCCAGAACGTAGAAAACGAGGATTTTGATCTAAAATTTCTTCATATTTGTAACCAGTTATCGAAAGAAAGGCTCGATTCACATTGATAATATTGCCTTTAGAGTTGGTAATCAAAACAGCATCTGAAGTTGTTTCAAACACTTTATCAGCTAGATGAAGTGATACCTCAGTTTGTTTATATTCAGTAATGTTTTCAATTATTTGCACAAAAAAAATTGCTATATCATTTTTAACGATAGAGGTAGTTAAACGAGCCCATGCAATTGATGAGTTTGCAGCAAAGAAATATTTCTCTACTTGATAATGATCACGAACTCCATCTAATAATTGCTGATGTAATTTTTTTTCTAATTCAGTGTTATAAGAATGAAATAACTTATTAGATAATTTACCATGTAATTCTTCTTCTGTTATACCAAGCATTGTTTGAATAGTAGGGTTACTATGAATAATTTTGCCATCCATATCCAATAAAGTTATGCCAATTACAACTTGTTCAAAAATACCCCGAAATCTAGTCTCGCTTTCACGTAAAGCAATATCAGAAAAACGTGCTTGTAATAATATTTTTACTCGATGCCGCAATACTGCCCAATGTACTGGTTTAGTTATATATTCTGCTGCTCCTACTGCAAATGCTTTATCAACTGAATCTTCATCATCCAACGACGTAATCATAATAACAGGAACATTAGCTCCACCTGGTAATTTCTTTAATTCTGAACAGGCGATAAAACCATCCATAACTGGCATAGCGGCATCCATTAATACTAAATCTGGATGACAACGTTGGAACTCTTCTAATGCTTTTGCTCCTTCACCAGCTACAATAATGCGATATCCTTTGCCTTTAAGCAGGTTTTTTAACATTCCACGCATAAAAACATCATCATCGACGATTAATATTAAAGGTGATTCTTCTGTAAACATTATGATTCTCTATTCAAGATTTTGTAGCAATTCTTAATTCTTAATTCTTAATTCTTAATTCTTAATTCTTAATTCTTAATTCTTAATTCTTAATTCTTAATTCTTAATTCTTAATTCTTAATTCTTA
>JASFYV010000216.1:0-5021 GCA_045046925.1 Candidatus Marithrix sp.
TATGGATTTTAGCGAGTCTATGTCGTTTTGCAATTCTTTCATCTTTTTTACTTTACTCTTTTTTACTTGTACATACTTTTTTTCATCGTAGGTAGTTACAATATTTTAATAAAATGTTTAGAGGTACTTATGCAAGAGGTTTGTTTTCAAAGGATTATAAATTATAAACTTTCTATCTGCTCCATAGATAAATCGGTCACCTCCATAATAGTTTCTATGGCTACTTTAGCCTCTTTCATATTTTTCGCCATCATTAAAACTCCTTCTTCCCTACCTTTTTCCATACCATCTGCCACAAAACGTTCCTTAGCTTTGCTCCAAGCAGCTTCATCTTTTATTTCTGATAATAATGTTGGGTCTATGCTTTGTTTATGAATTGCCTTCATGATCTTTTGCAACAAAGATTCTTGATAATTGGTTTCATCCATTTCACCATCTAATGAATCTTCAATAAAATTCAACCATTTCTTTATTTTTTCTGGAGTTTTATCATTAACTTGACGGGGGCATAAAAATACTAAACGGTGTGGATATACGGAAACTGTGTTACCAAACTCATCTATTGGGTTCATGTCGCTGACTGCACAGCTAAAATTCACACTGCCATCACGTGGAGTACTGGTAAGAACAACTATTGTGTATACAGTCCGATCAAATTCGTATTCTTGATAACCACCAACCTGTTCAACTAAGCTAATTAAATGGTAATACAAGAAACGATCAAAGAAATCATCGGCTTTTACTTGTTGAATTTCCACGATAATTCTCTGTTCAACATCCTCGGCAAATAGGTCATATTTACTTCTAACAAAGCCAATTGGTTTAGGATATTCATATTCGGTATGGACTTTATCAATCTTAATGTTAATCCCAAGAATATCGTTGGAAAATTGACAAAATACATCGGGTTGACTAAACGCTCGTTTGAACATGCTGCCGTATTTAAGGGGGATTACTTCCATCATGATTCCTCTTCGATAAATTTAATTAACAACTTTTCCAACTTCAGCTTGCAAGATTCCATTCAATAATCTTTCCCAATCCACATTACTTTGAAAGCAAACCAAACTGTATTCTTGTTTAAGATACTGCTCTCTTTGCTTATCCTTACTTTGGCCAAATTCTAAAACCAACTGCAATTCCTCCACAAAATAATCTACCGTATATTTCCCAATCACATAATTTTGCTGTAAATTAAATCCATCGAAAACCTTTGGTAAAGCTTCCTGCCAATCTATTTCTGCTAGTTCCTCAACTTCTCCAAAAATTTTCTGCTTCAATTCCAAACCAACTACCGAATCAATCCCCAACACAATCTTGCCAACATCCTCCATTGTATAACCGTTCAATCGAGTTGTCTTTAAACCAGCTTGTTTAATCGTTGCATAATCAAGTTTGATCGGATTAATTTCATTAGAATGACTTCTGATATAACTGTCAACAGTACTTCTGGGAGTTTTGATAAATTCAAAAATATCCCGTTTAGTGGCAATTTCATTATTAATTGAAGCCACAAAAACAGATTCATCAAGCAGTTGAACAATATTAGTATATTTCTTCTGGTCAATCTGTTGGATATGAACTGGTAAACCACAAGATTGTCTTATCGCAGCTTCCAAAGCAGTTCGTACCAATGCTACCAACAAAAATACACATCTCTGGCCAATATGTTTCTGATTTTTCCGTAATTTACCATTAGCAAATGCCAAAGCATAAGCATGCATCAAAGACTCAATAGACTTGCTGTCATAAACTGTAATATATCTACCTTTATGGGGACTGTTTTTAGCTACCACTTTTACCTGTTTAGTCACCATGCCTTGAGACTTGCCAATAAACGATGTAAGCTCTTTTGGAGGCCAGTTAACTGTCACGCTCTGCAAAGATGCTTGTTTCATTCCCAAAAAGTCAGCTAAACCCCGCTCGCTAAGGCATGTTGAGCCATCATTCAGTACATAAGCATCACATTTAACTCCGGGGATTAATTCCAGTTTGCCATAATGAGTTGCTTCTGGTTCTGCAACTGGTTGATAAATATCAGCATAACCAACATTATATAGCTTAATGAGCTTATCACGCTTAGCTCGTAATATACCCAGAGCTTCCCAATTCACCCGGTGGTTAAACCTAACTAGACTATAACGTTGATTAACAAACAGTTCTCGTTTAGCTTCTTTCTGCTGATTATTAAGTAGCGTGATTGTCAAACCCATTACATTCTAAAGCTAAACCCAGTTCCTCAATGACAAAATCAGCTCGATACTTACCAACTGGATAATTATGGTGAAAACTAAATCCAGCAAATACTTTAGTCAAGGTTTTCTGCCACTCTATTTCACCTTTGGTTTCTGGTTTAGCCAGTGAAATAACTTCACTAAATACCTGCTGTTTCAATTCGTTGCCAACTTGACTGTTCATATTAAGGACAATTTTAGCCACATCTTCCAAACAATAACCATTCATCCTTGGAGCATTGAAACCAGCTTTCAAAATAGTTGGACGACTTAATTGCTTCAATATCATGCTTATGTTTATTGAGATAACCATTCAGAACTCCGGTTGAAACTTCACAAAATTTAGTAATATCTTTCTTTATGGCAATTTTTCCATTTGGTATGCCTAAAGTCCGTATTTTACCGTTTAGCAATTTCTGTCTAACAGGACTCCAATGTCTTTCAATCCCATCATTCAAACCTTCTACTAATTCCATTCTTTGGGATGGTGACAATAGTTTTATCTTGTCTACACCAGCAGTTACCTTGATTATCTTGGGTTACACGTCTGGTACATAATAAGTTATGAGCTAAGAAGGATTTGTATAAAATCCTTCTTAGCTCTTGTACTTTCTTGTAATCCCCATACTCCATTGCAATTGAAATTTTGTAAACGGTCAACATGAGATTGACACGTTTTCCAATCTATTGATTGCCATGCCTCCCTTTGTTGTTGTTTTCTATTCAACAAAGGAAAGCATTCTGTAATACTAAATACTTTCTTCATTGGAATCTCCATTTATAAATTAACATTAATTATACTACTTCAACTATATACAGTGAATAAGTGGGCATATATTCGTCATTACAACGAACCATTTACTCAATCCTCCTTACTAGCGTGCTTTGTGTCCAAAGCCGTTTTATTCTGAACCTTTTCAGATTCTAACCTTTGCAAGAACTTACTACATTTCATGTTACTGGCTGTTTCTTGTATTTAGATGGTTATGCCTATGTGTTTTTTCAATTACTGAGTGTCTTATGTGTTTTTCACTTCTTTACACATATTCAGGTGTAGCTAATATATATCCTGTTCGACGGTCAAGACATTTTATTCCACAACTTTGTCAGTTCATCATATACAATTTGTAGACGGGTCAAACATTTATATCTATGTTTCCTAACCGCCGTTATTCCCTGCTTAATTCAGATATAAAACATATTTCTATATCCAAATGGGTAAGTTATACCTTTCCTTAGTAGGAGGGGAAGCCTTTCATCCCCATAAATAACATAATTGTAATTCTCTCAAATTCTTCCTATTGGATTGTTTTATAACTAGTTCCTAGGAAAACGTGTCGCACCACATAACCATCGCAAATAATTCTGGGGATTAGTTCTATCGTAGTATATAGATTTTGGATATTTCATGGATCATTCTATTTGTTTTTTTATCTTCGCATTTATCTTTGCGTAACTTCAGTAAATAAGTATAATGATACGGAGCAATCATACCCTAACAACCTAATGGAAATAGTTAGTGCCTTGCCAAATGCTAAGATGGAATTTTTACATGTCAAGTATATACTTCTCTCATAGGCTGGAAAGTAAGTTTATAGAAAAATTAATTTAAACAAATAGTTGAATATATTTATGAATAAATTATGTGTAGTCGCTAGTATACTTTTATGGGGAACATTTTCCTCTGCTGAAACATTGTTTTTTGATGATTTTGAAAATGGTTTAGATAACTGGACTGGGAAAAATTACACAGCTCCAACTGCAAAAATTGTAGATGATCCAGTGAATGATGGACATGGTAAGGTAGTGGCATTTACCAAAAAAGTTATCGAAGGTGATATTTATACCAAAATAATCATTAATAATCTTCCGATCAATAAACCTTATATTTTGGAATTTGATTATTTGGGCATACCAGTGCGTAAAAGTAAGGAGGGCAATGGCGGTTATATTGGTTATAGTAGAAATACCAATCCGGGAGCTGGGCCATCAAATCATAGGTGGGTAGGTGGTACAAAAAGTAATTATTCTATTTACCGAGGTGATCAGTATCAATTTATCAAGGATAATGGTAAATGGAATCATTATAAAGTTGATTTGTCGGCTACTGATTTTCCTGATTTTGTTTTGATGTTGGAGGATTATTTATATGCTCGTGGAGTTGCTGGTGATGCGTATTTTGATAATATTTTATTGACGGATGCCAGAGGGCCTTCTGATTTTAAATTAACGGTTATTACCAAGGGAAATGGGCAAGTAAATAGTGTTCCAGATGGAATTGATTGTGGAATAAATTGTGAAGAAAGCTATACTGATGGTACTGATATTACTCTGATCGTCACTCCAGATTTAAACTCTACTTTTAGTAGTTGGCAAGGTGATTGTAGTGGTGATAATAATATTATCGTAACCATAGATGCAAATAAAACCTGTACCGCAATTTTTGAAAAACAATTTCAGCTAACAGTTAATAAGAAAGGTAATGGTAAAGTTCATAGCACCATTCCAGGAATCATCTGTGGCACGGATTGCAATGAAATTTATAATGATGGTTCAACTGTTACTCTAATAGCTACTCCAGATTTAAACTCTACTTTTAGCGGTTGGCAAGGTGATTGTGAAGGTAATGCAACTTTAACCATAGATGCAAATAAAACCTGTACTGCCATTTTTGAAAAACAATTTCAATTGACAGTTAATAAGAAAGGTAATGGTAAAGTTCATAGCACCACTTCAGGAATCAATTGTGGAACGGATTGCAACGAGATTTATAATGATGGTTCAACT
>JASFYV010000217.1:0-9548 GCA_045046925.1 Candidatus Marithrix sp.
TCTTCTGTTGAATCTTCTGTGCTATCCAAATCATCTAGGGAAAGCTCATCGTCATCTAATAATAGTTCTTCTGTTGAATCTTCTGTGCTATCCAAATCACCTAGGGAAAGATCGTCATCTAATAATAGTTCTTTTGCTGAATCTTCTGTATCATCTAAATTATCTATGGCAAGTCCGTCTTCAGAATTAAGTTCAAACTCTTCATCTGAATCATTGCCTAAATCTAATATTTCTTTATCTTCTAAAGAAACTTCTTCATCTAAATCTTGGATTTCATTTCCACTATCGTCGTCGTTATCCAAACCAAGATCAAGATCATCTCCTAAATCTAAAGTTGTTCCATCATCTATATTATTACCAGTTTCACTATCTAAATCAAGCTCATCGCCTAAATCTATCTCATCATTTATATCATCAATTTCATCTGATTCGTCACTCCCACTAAGTGCAACTGCTGCAATACCAGCCCCTACTGCAACACCAGCTACAGCAGCAATTCCACTATTATTATCTTCAGTAGCAACATTATTTATAGATAATTCTTTGTTTGGTGATAAATATTTCCAAAGTTCTAAAGTTTCATCCCACAAAGGGCCTTTCCCATCTACTTCGTTATATAATAGTTGGGCTTGTTTTTCAAATTTATCTATTTCCTTTGCATCAGCATAAACCTCTAGCAATTCTAAACGATATTTATGATGATGTGGATATTTTTTAATAGCAGATTCTATTAAATCTTCGGCTAAGGAATATTTTTCGGCAACTGTATATTGAGCAACTTCTTCACGTAAATCTTTATCAAATTTTGGATCAACTTCAAACTGAGCATCTGCATCTTCACCACCTGTGGTCTGTTTTATATCTTCTAAGATGTTTGGCTCAGATAGATTGCTAGTTTTACTTTCTTCATCTAGACGAGATAATTCTAATGCTATTTCTTCATCTGATAATTTAGTAATTTTCCATTCACCAGGTTCGTTAGATTTAGGTTTACGTTTTTTTGCAACAATAATAATTAATAAGATTATACCAATAATAATAGCTATTATGGTTATCCAACCACCAGGTATATTTTCTTTTACCAACTCGTCAATCATAGTAATAAAATCAGGTTCATCAGATTCTATATTTTTAACTCGGATGGTTTTACCAGGTTCTATTATTTTCGGTGAATCAGCAAGTTCAGAACCAAATGTTGTAATCTCTGAATTTTCAGCAATTTTTTGATCAGCATCAGCTATATCAATAGATTCTGTTATAGTCTTATTTGATGCAACTGTTTGTTCTGGTTTAATTATATTATTAACAGGTTTGTCTTCTATAGATTCATCATTATGCTCACCAAGAGATGGCAGTCTAGCTGTAGGTTTAAAGGTTAATTTCTTATCTTCAATTTCCTTAGGAGCAGTTTTTAAATTGGCAAGTTGATCTTTTAAACGTTTATTTTCTTTAGCTTGTTTAGCTAACTGATCTTGTAATTTAGCAAATCCTTCATTTTTGAAAGCTAACAACATATTATTCATTTCGTCTAATTGCTGCTTCATATTAATAACCAAACCTTTGGTTGCTGCTATTTCTTCTTTTAATACTTTATTTTCAGATTCAATAGAAGAATTTTTTTCAGTTAAATTAATAATTTCATGCTGAAGTTTTTTAAATTCTGTAGTATTTTTTATATCATTTTTAGTTGGTTTAGGAGCAGAAAGGACTAATTTTGGAACGGCCTGTAGTCTTTTATTAGATATACTTTCTTTAACCAATGAACTTTCAGGAGCTTTGGGAGTATTTTTAGTTATTATTTCAGTATTAGTTTTGCTGTTTTTGGCAATTTGAGCCAACTCATCTTTAGTTAATTTACCATCCCAATCAGGTATTTTTAATATCTTACCACTTTTTATTCTGTTCCTATTTCTATTGATAAAAGCTTTAGGATTATTCTGATAAATTTTCCGCATTTGCTCATTTAGTGAAACTCCTGCAGGACGAGTACGTTGAGCTATTTGTGATAGAGTATCATTTTTAAATACTGTGTATGAACTACCTTTAATAGATTTAGCTGTAATACGTTTTTTAGTAACTCGTTTTTTGGGTTTAATACGTTTTTGGATTGGAGGATATTTGGGTTTAATCGCTAATTTAGTATCACGAGTAATTAGTTTTTTGGCTGAAATTGGTTTATATAATGGAGGATCCAATAATACTGTATATTCACGTAAAATACGCCCACCCGGCCAACTGACTTCAACTAAAAAATTAAGAAACGGTTCTTTAATTGGTTGCTGAGAAGAAACTGTAATTACTGCTGAAGTTTTACTAATTTTCTGAACTGTAAAATCTATCTTGGTAAGAATAAATGGACGATCTAATCCAGCTCGTCGAAATGCTCTAGCTGACGCAAGACTTACTCTAACAACGTTAGATTTGCCTTTGGGAATAGATAAAATATTTATTTTAGAATTTAAAGGCTCATTAAGTTTTGAATATAATTGAATATGGCTTAATCCTAACGCATTAGTATTTAAAGCCACAATCATTAAAATTAAAAATGTTATAAACTTACGCATAGTTATTCCTTAAGTGGTAATTAAGAATTAGCAATTATTATTTTATTTGTTGACCCAATGAATGAAGAATCTATGCTTTAAGCCCTAAACTATCATATTTTTTTAAGTATGGTCAGAGCTTAGTTCAACCGTAATTCTTCATTCATATTTATATGAGCAAATATATAATGTTACATATCATTTCTAGAATGTACTTTATAAATTATTTGTAAGTATAACTCAAATATAGTCTTTTACCAAAATTTCTGCAATTTGAATACTATTTAGTGCAGCTCCTTTACGGATATTATCAGCAACTACCCATAAATTTAAGCCTCGAGGGTGAGAAATATCTTCTCTGATTCGTCCTACAAATACTGAGTCTTTGGTAGCAGCATCAGTAACTGCTGTAGGATAACCAGCATCTTTATGCTCATCAATTACAACTATTCCAGGAGCATTTTGTAATAATTTCCTAGCTTGTTCTGCGCTAATTTTCTCTTTAGTTTCAATATGTACAGCTTCAGAGTGACCATAAAAAACTGGAACTCGAACTGTAGTTGGATTGACTAAAATATCATCATCTTCAAAAATCTTTTTAGTCTCCCACACCATTTTCATTTCTTCTTTGGTATAACCATTTTCCATAAAAACATCGATCTGAGGCAATACATTAAACGCAATTTGTTTGGGATATACCTTTGAAATAACTGGTTTTACATTTAACAATGCTGCAGTTTGTACCGCTAATTCTTCAATGGCATTTTTACCAGTTCCAGAAACAGCCTGATAAGTTGCAACATTAATACGTTCAATTCCTACTGCATCATAAATTGGTTTTAGGGCTACCAACATTTGTATAGTAGAACAATTTGGATTAGCAATAATATTACGTGGCTTGTAATTAGCAATTGCATGGGCATTTACTTCTGGTATAACCAATGGTATATCTGAGTCTCGCCGAAATTGTGAAGTGTTATCTATTACAATACAACCAGCTGCACCTGCTTTTGGAGCATAGATTGCTGATACAGAAGCTCCAGGTGAGAATAAACCAATCTGGGCTTGGGAAAAATCAAATTTTTCTAAATTTCCAACAACTACTGATTTACCTTTAAATTGAATCCGCTTACCAGCAGAACGTTCACTGGCTAAAGGATATAAATTATTGATTGGAAAATCTCGTTCTTCTAAAATGGAAAGCATGGTTTCGCCAACAGCACCAGTTGCTCCAACTACTGCAACATCAAATTTTTTCATCTTAAAATATTCTTAATTTAATTGAGTATGGTTAATAAATATATTAATGTTTATTTTACCATTATGTTTTTTAAGCTTCAAAGTTCTAACTTTAATAAAGAGATAAATTTATTAAATATCAATCCAATGCTGCTACCACTGCATTACCCATTTCGTCGGTATTGACAATAGTTTTTCCTGTTTGCTGAATATCTGCTGTTCGTAAACCGTTTTGCAAAACTTTACTGACAGCATTGTCTATTTTATTAGCTAATTCAAACTGTTGTAGGCTATGACGCAATAGCATTGCCACTGACAATATAGTTGCTAATGGATTTGCTTTGTTCTGCCCAGCAATATCAGGTGCTGAACCATGAATAGGTTCATACATACCTTTACCATTGGCATCCAGTGAAGCAGAAGGCAACATACCTATGGAACCAGTTAATTGAGAAGCCAAATCTGATAAAATATCTCCAAACATATTATTAGTAACCATAACATCAAATTGCTTAGGACATCTGACTAATTGCATGGCTGCATTATCAACATACATGTGAGTTAATTCCACTTCTGGATAATCTTTACCAATTTCTGTAACAATTTTTCGCCATAATTCAGTAGCTTCCAAAACATTAGCTTTATCAATTGAGCATAGTTTTTTTTGCCGTTTCATAGCACTTTCAAATCCGACTTTAGCAATTCTTTCTATCTCATGAGTATCATAAACTAGAGTATTAAAACCCTGCTGTTCACCATTGTCTAAGTTGCGAACTCCACGTGGTTTACCAAAATAAATTCCACCTGTCAGTTCTCTAACGATTAAAATATCTAAACCAGCCACCACATCCGGTTTTAAAGTTGATGCGTCAGCTAATTCAGGAAATAAAATTGCTGGTCTTAAATTGGCAAATAAACCAAGTTCAGAACGCAAACCTAATAGACCTTTTTCTGGTCGAATTTCTATTGGCAATGGTTCCCATTTAGTTCCACCAACCGCTCCTAACAATACTGCATCAGATTTTTTCACCAATTCTAAAGTTTCATCTGGTAATGGTTTTCCGGTTGCATCAATCGCAGCACCACCAATTAAACCTTCTTCTAATTGTATATCTAATCCATGAGATTGTTTTAAAACCTCTAATAATTTTACTGCCTCAGTTATAATTTCTGGGCCTATGCCATCACCTGGTAATACTGCTATGGTTTTGCTCATTCAAAATTCCTTTTGCATACTCTTTTAAAATATATATAGCAATTCTTAATTATAAATGCTTAATTTTTTAATTAAATTCAAAATAAATATCAATCACTTATTATAATCTATCCAATTGGGGAATACTATAATACATTTTGTTTATTCACGCTGCTTAATTAAAATAACCAAGGAGTAACCTGTTTTTGCTGGTTTTCATAAGCTTTAATATCATTAATATGTTGTAAAGTTAAATCAATATCATCTAACCCATTTAATAAACAGTGTTTTCTAAAATTATCTACAACAAAAGAAAATTTATCACCATTTGCAGAACTAATTGTTTGAGCTGATAAGTTTATAGTTAATTTATAATTAGTAGTTGTTACTACAGCTTGAAACAAAGTTTCAATTTCTTGTTTATCCAACACAATCGGTAAGATACCATTTTTAAAACAGTTATTATAAAAAATATCAGCAAATCCAGACGCTATTACAGACTGAAAACCATAATCAAGTAAAGCCCAAGGTGCATGTTCCCGACTAGAACCACAACCAAAATTATGGCGAGTTAGTAAAATTTCACTACCTTGATAACGTTCTTGATTAAGTATAAAGTCTTTATTTATTGGTCGATTAGCACAGTCTTGTCCAGGTTCTCCATGGTCTAAATATCGCCATTCGTCAAACAAATTAGGTCCAAATCCAGTTCTATAAATAGATTTTAAAAATTGCTTAGGAATTATGGCATCAGTGTCTATATTTGAACGATCTAATGGTACTACTAATCCAGTTAAAGTAGTAAATTTTTGCATTATTGTTTTCTAAATTTGTTTTTCTATGATTAAACTAATATTTAAGTATATCATCAATAGTCTTAATCACGTACTGACTGAAATTTTTCCCAAAATCACTGTATTAAACTTGCAGAGAAAAGTTAATCTGTTTCAATAACCGAAGTTACGCAGAGTTAGCTAAAATATACATGTAAGATGAAGAACGAATTGCATTAGTTACATCTAGTAAATTAAGCCATAGCATTTCCCAATTGAATATAGCAATATAACTAATTAATTTTGAATTTAATTAAGAATTAAGAATTGCTATAATGTAATTTGTAAACTCATTATATCCTACGTAAAATCTATATACAGTTTGCGTAATTTCAAACTAGTAAAATTATTAAACAAAAGAATTATATACAATAGTTCAAACAGTTTTAGATAAGAAGAAGAGGCTAATCTGTGAAATAATAGAATTATCAAAAAAATATTATAAATTCCAGAAGAGATTCCCATGAATATTTTAGAGCAAATATCCAAAGTAAACAAAGCTCAAAGAAATTTTATAGCAGCAGTATTGATGAACTTAATGTGTTTACGAGGAAAAGCTAATTTCCATAACTTAAGCCGTCATAGTTGTCATGAGAAAACATATTCATGTTGGTTCAAGTTTGATTTTGTAAAATTTAATCAATAATTGCAACAAAGCCATAACGACAACTATCTAAATAAACCACCAAATAATGTTTGAGTTAAAGTTGTAGTATATTGATTTCAAAAAAATTATTCTTCAGAAATATAGAAGGATTAGCTTCTAATTGTTTATAATTTATGTATTTTTAATAATTGATGTTACGCAAACAGCTATCCAGCCCACTCCAATAATGGAAGCGTTATTAAATTGTTGAAGTTAAACTGAATTGTTTTTTAAAATATTTTGAATTATAACATATATAGCAATTCTTAATTCTTAATTCTTAATTAAATTCAAAATAAATAAATCATTTATATTATTGCAATCTATCCAATCGGGAAATACTATAAGGTTTTAAATTACAAATTATCTTTGCCTCATAAATCCATTAAGTTCATCTGTTATTATAAAATATCTTTGAGCCTTGTTTATATTTGACATTTTACCCAAAACAGTTTCTAATGTGTTCATTAGAATCCTTTCCGAAAATTGATAATTTTGTTTAGATAATTATCTTACAAATTGGGATTCTCTCTTGCACTTGCTTATTCAAAACTGTCCGAATTACTATTTCATAAAATAATTAAAACTATGTCAAGAAAAATTTTAGTTACTAGTGCTTTACCCTATGCTAATGGCTCAATCCATATAGGCCATTTAGTTGAATATATTCAAACAGATATCTGGGTACGTTTTCAAAAACTACGAGGCCATGAATGCTACTATGTCTGTGCTGATGATGCTCACGGTACTCCAATTATGTTGCGAGCTGAAACAGAAAATATTACCCCAGAAGAACTAATAAATAGAGTTAATACCGAACATCAACTGGATTTTGCCGATTTTGCGATTGAATTTGATAATTATTATTCTACTCACAGTAAAGAGAATCAATATTTTGCTAATCTAATTTATAAAAATTTAGTTGCTGCTGGTCATATTGAGCGACGAACAATTCACCAATTTTATGATCCAACTAAAGAAATGTTTCTTCCAGACCGATTTATTCGAGGTGAATGTCCGCATTGTGGGGCTAAAGACCAATATGGTGATAGCTGTGAAGAGTGCAGTAAAACTTATAATCCAACTGAACTTAAAAACCCTATTTCTGCTGTTTCCGGTACGACTCCAGTGGAAAAAGAATCAGAACATTTATTTGTAAATTTAGCTAATTTTACCGAAATGTTGCAGGAATGGACTAAAACTTTACAACCTGCGGTATTAAATAAGCTTACTGAATGGTTGGAAACTGGTTTACAGGCCTGGGATATTTCTCGAGACGCTCCTTATTTTGGGTTTGAGATTCCTGATGAACCAGGTAAATATTTTTACGTGTGGCTAGATGCTCCTATCGGTTATATGGCTAGTTTCAAAAATCTATGCGAAAAGAAAAATCTTAATTTTGATGAGTTTTGGGCAAATGATAGTCAGGCAGAAATATATCATTTTATTGGCAAAGATATTACTTATTTCCATTGCTTATTTTGGCCAGCCATGTTAGAAGGAGCTGGATTTAGAAAACCAACTTCGGTATTTGTGCATGGATTTTTAAAAGTTGATGGACATAAAATGTCTAAAACTCGTGGTACTTTTATCAACGCTCGGACTTATTTAAATCATTTAAATCCAACTTATTTGCGTTATTATTTTGCGGCTAAATTGAGTAATGGAGTGGAAGATGTAGATTTAAATTTGGAAGATTTTCTGCAACGAGTAAATACTGATTTAGTTAATAAATTTGTTAATATTGCGAGTCGTTGTGTTGGTTTTATAAGTAAACGTTTTGCTGGTCAATTGGCAGAAAAATTAGCAGATAAAGATTTATATCAACAATTTATAGTTGCTGGTGATAGTATTGCCGATGCTTATGAAAATCGTGATTATAATAAAGCTGTACGAGAGATTATGGCTTTGGCAGATCGAGCTAATCAGTATATTGATGAGCATAAACCTTGGGTTTTGGTTAAGCAGGAAAGCAGTGAAGCAGAATTGCAAGCGGTTTGTAGTCAAGGTTTGAATTTATTTAGAGTTTTAATGGGTTATTTAGCTCCGATTTTACCTGTTTTGACAGCAGAAGTAGAAACATTTTTAGCTGCTCCAATTACTTGGCAACCAGAAGCTTTAATTGCACATAAAATTAATAAATTTAAGCCTTTGTTAAATAGGGTAGAACAAAAACAGATTGATGCAATGATAGATGCTTCTAAGGAAACACTGACAGCTACTGCACCAGTTGCAAAAACTGCGGAAAAGATTGCTGATACTATTAGTTTCGATGATTTTGCTAAGATTGATTTACGCATTGCTAAGATTGTGAAAGCGGAACATGTTGAGGAAGCTAAGAAGCTGTTGAAATTGACTTTAGATATAGGTGAGGATAAGCATCGTACTGTATTTGCTGGAATTAAGGAAGCTTATCAACCAGAACAGTTGACTGGTAGATTAACGGTTATGGTAGCTAATCTTGCTCCACGGAAAATGCGGTTTGGATTGTCGGAAGGCATGGTATTGGCTTCTGGACCAGGTAAGCAGGATTTATGGATATTGAGTCCAGATGATGGAGCTAAACCGGGTATGAAGGTTAAATAATTATTGAGAGGCACTTCAAGTAATTGAGGTGCTTTTTTTATTATGAGTAAAATCTATGTTTGTCAGGCTAGTGGAACTGAAAATGGAAAACTAATAGGATCAATTTTTCCTTTTACAGTAATGCTTGTTGTAACATTTTCGATGTTAGTTAATTTTGATATAATTAACATTAATAATGAGTTTATTAATGAAGAACAATTTAATACTATTATGCTTATTATTGGTATTGCAGGAGTATACCATTCTTTTTATAGATTAATTCCTCCTTGTTTACAAATAGATTCTTTAAATAATTTGTTTATCTATCTTGGTAAAAGAATACATTATTCAACAAAATTAGAAAATATTCACCATTTTTCTATCACAGAATACGGAATAATTTTACATACTGATAAAAAAATTAAAATACCTTTCTCAGAATTTAAAGATGTTGATTTAATCAATTTTGCTACTTCTATGAATAAAGTAATTGAAACCAAGGTTGTTTTTCATTCAATATTGAATGA
>JASFYV010000218.1:0-15307 GCA_045046925.1 Candidatus Marithrix sp.
ATATTTTCTGAATTACAGCTTGGACAGTTCATCATAATTACTTTTTTGTAAGAAAAATTTGACCTCATATTATACATCACTACTTTATTCAGGACTACCGAATAGATTTATAGTATTTCCCGATTCAGTTAAATACAACCTCCCCTAATCCCCTCCTTAAATAAGGAGGGAACGCAAGGGGTGGTTAAAGAATTAATCAATCCTATTCCCTATTTGTAGATATACATAGTATAATGATCATTAATTTTTTCACTATTTAAAATAACTATGAAATTACTACTACTATTATTAATCCCTTTAATTGTAAATGCTAATCCAGTTTATAAACAACACTGTGCCGAATGTCATGGTATTGATCGTTTGGGTAATACCGGCCCAGCTTTATTACCAGAAAATTTGAGTCGTTTACGAAAAAATAAAGCTAATATAGTTATAAAACAAGGTTCAATCGCAACCCAAATGCCAGGTTTTGGAGATAAAATTTCCGATGCTCAAATTCAAACTTTAGTGGATTATATCTATACTCCTTTGCCAGAAATTCCAATAATGGGAATGACAGAAATTAAAGCTACCCATATTATCCATTATCCAATTGGAAGCTTGCCCAATAAGCCGAGTTTTACTGCTGATCCATTGAATTTGTTTCTAGTGGTAGAGTTAGGAGATCACCATGCAACAGTATTAGATGGAGATAAATTAGAACCAATTCATCGTTTTAAGACTAGATTTGCTTTACATGGAGGTCCTAAATATTCTTCAGATGGCCGTTTTGTTTATTTAGCTTCACGTGATGGTTGGATTAGTAAATTTGACATGTATAATCTAAAAACAGTTGCAGAAATCCGAGCTGGAATTAATACTCGTAATTTAGCAGTATCGGCTGACAACAAATATGTGATGGTAGGTAACTATTTACCTCATACTTTGGTTATATTAAATGCACGGGATTTATCTCCAATTCAAGTTATTGACGCACAAGATTCCCTTGGTAAAAGTTCTCGGATTAGTGCTGTTTACGTTGCTCCACCAAGACATAGTTTTATTGCTGCGATGAAGGATATAAAAGAAGTTTGGGAGATTCCATATAGTGATAAAGCGAATTCATTACCAGTTTATTTAGGCCCAATGCACGATTATCGACAAGATTCAGGAGAAAATTCTCTAATAGATACTAGAAAATTTCCAATTCGGCGAATTAAATTAGATGGTTTCTTAGATGATTTTTTCTTTGATAAAAATTACTTACATATAATTGGAGCTGCCAGAGATGGAGTAAAAGGACAAGTTATAAATTTGATAGTTGGACGAAAAATCGCTGAAATTGACTTGCCAGGTATGCCACATTTAGGTTCCGGAATCACTTGGAATTATCAAGGTATTCCAGTATTAGCAACTCCAAATCTGAAAGAAGGAATAGTCAGCGTAATTGATATGCGAACTTGGAAAACTTTGAAAAAGATTAAAACTTTAGGCCCAGGATTTTTTATGCGTAGTCATGAAAATTCTAAATATGCTTGGGTAGATGTATTTTTTGGACCCAATAAAGAAGCTGTACATATAATTGATAAGCAAACTTTGGAAATTGTGAAAACCATACGACCTGCTAAAGGAAAAACTGCTGCTCATGTGGAATTTGACCGTTATGGTAAGTATGCTTTATTAAGTATCTGGGATATGGATGGAGCATTAGTCATCTATGATGCTAAAACTTTAGGAGAAATTAAACGTTTACCAATGCATAAACCATCAGGTAAATACAATGTTTATAATAAAACCCGCCTATCTAGTGGTACTAGCCATTAATTATTGCAATTTCTCTAACAGCAATACTTTAGAATTATATGCCTTTAACCAAAATGCGTTTATCCAGAAGAGTTGGTAATGAGATTTAAACATCTTTCCTAAATAACGATTGTATCACTATGTCATTTAGGAAAGATTTCTATTGTAAGTAAATAGAGTTCAAACTTTAGTTTAAAATACTAACTGATGTTACGCAGACAGATTACTAACCTCCCCTAACTTAGGAGGGAGTTGCTTACTCCCATCATTTACAAATCAACATTAATTACTATTATACTAAACAATTGATATTATCAACTAAATCAAGCATAATAGCTATCTCAGTAGAAATTTAAATTCAGGAAACATTATGCCATTATCTCCAGAAAATAAAATCAAGAAATTATTAGACCAAGTTATAAATTTAATTGAAGAAAAATTTCCGCCAACTCAAGCTAAACAAATTAAAAGTTTTGTTCAACATTTCTTTAACATTGTTACTCCAGAAGAGATACTAGAACGAGGCAATGTAGAAAATTTATATGGAACAGCCGTTTTTTACTGGCGGTTTGCTTCCCAATATCTACCAGAAGAAAGTAAAATTCAGGTTTATAATCCTCAGTTTGAACAAGATGGTTGGCAATCTGCTCATACTATCGTTAGCATTCTAGTCAAAGATATGCCTTTTTTAGCCGATTCTATTCGCATGGCTTTAAATAAACAAGGATTAACTGTTCATCTGATGCTTCATCCAATTTTAAAAACTCAACGAGATGATGCCGGCAAATTAATCGCTATATCAGCAACTGGAAATAGTGAATCTATAATCCATTTAGAAGTAGACAGACAGACAGAAGACTCTATATTACAAAAGATAACCAATGAACTGAAGCAAGTTTTAGCTGATGTACGAATTGCAGTTGATGATTGGCAAGCTATGCAAGCTAAAATGGCAGAAGCTTTTCAAGAATTACAAACTAATCCACCACCAATTGACCGTAATGAAATCAATGAAGTAAGTGATTTTTTGCAGTGGGCTAAAACTGATCATTTTACTTTTTTAGGTTATCGAGAATATGAATTATCTGGTAAAGATAACGTATTAGTATTAAAACGTATAAAAAATACTAGTTTAGGAATCTTAAGAGATGAGGATTCAGATACAATTTCATGTGGATTTGCTCAATTGCCGCTAGAATTACGCCAATTAGCCCAAGAACCAAATTTATTATTATTAAATAAAACCAGTACTTTTGCCACTATTCATCGACCAGTGCGAATGGATTATATTGGGATTAAACGGATTAATTCGCAAGGAGTTGTCACTGGCGAAATGCGATTTTTAGGTTTATATACTTCTTCAGCTTATCATCAAGCAACACTTGAAATACCTATTATTCGGCAAAAAATTCAATTTATATTGTCACATATGGCTAATAACGGTCATAAAAACCAAGCTTTATTTTATATTTTAGAAACTTATCCTCGTGATGAACTGTTTCAAATTGATTTAGAAACTTTACAACAAACTACAACAGGTATTTTGCAACTACAAGAACAGCAAAGAATTCGCTTGTTTGTATATCCAGACGATTATGGCCGCTATTTTTCCTGTTTAGTTTATATCCCACGAGATCGATATGATACTGAAATTAGGCAACGTATGCTAAACGTATTGCAAGAAGCTTTTGGTGGAACTCATGTTGATTTTAATGTCCGTTTGACAGAATCAGTGGCTGCTCAAATTCATTTTATTGTCTACACTCCAATCGGTACTTCTACTACAATTGAAATTAAAGAAATAGAACAGCAATTAGTGGAAACTACTCGTTCTTGGACTGATAAGTTGCATACTGCTTTGATCGAGCATAATGGCGAAGAACAAGGTACTTATTTATCTCGGCATTATGCTAATGTATTTCCAGTTGCGTATCGAGAAGATTTTTCAGCTCATCATGCAATCTATGATATTGATAAGGTTCTGTTGGCAACTGATACTATCAGTATGAGTCTATATAGACCAATTGAAACTCTGGATAATTCTCTACATTTTAAGCTATTTCATCCTCACACTCATATTCCACTTTCTTTAGTATTACCAATGCTAGAAAATATGGGAGTAAAAGTAATTCAAGAACGTTCTTATCAGGTTCGTACCACTACAAATGTATGGATTCATGATTTTGAATTACTGCACAATGAAAGCCCATTACACATAGAACAGGTTAAGGAAGCATTTCAAACTTTATTTGCAAAGGTGTGGAATAATGAAATAAATAATGATGGTTTTAATCGGTTAGTATTATATGCTCAATTAAATTGGCGAGAAATCGTTATTTTTAGAGCGTATTGGAAGTATTTACGCCAAACTAGGGCGAATTTTACCCAAGAATATGTGGAACAAGCTTTATTAAATAATCCTAAAATTACTAATTTACTATTAGATTTATTCAATGCTCGTTGTAATCCAGTCACTGATGATAATTCTATCAATATAGTTCAAACTATTGAAACTTTATTAGATTCTGTTACTAGTTTAGATGAAGATCGGATTTTAAGACAATTTTTACAAGTTATTTTAGCCACTCTAAGAACTAATTACTTTCAATCTACATCTACTGCTGAGCATAAAGCATATCTATCTTTCAAATTTGATCCGCATAAAGTACCAAATTTACCAGAACCACGCCCAATGTTTGAAATTTTTGTCCATTCACCCAGAGTTGAAGGAGTGCATTTACGTGGTGGTAAAGTAGCTAGAGGTGGTTTACGTTGGTCAGATCGGTTGGAGGATTTTCGGACTGAAATACTTGGCTTAGTTAAAGCACAAATGGTTAAAAATGCAGTGATTGTGCCAGTTGGGTCAAAAGGTGGTTTTGTTGCCAAACAGTTGCCAACTGAACGTGATGCAATGCAAGCAGAAGGTATAGAATGTTATAAAACTTTCATCCGGGGATTATTGGATATAACCGATAATATCGTCGATGGTAATATCGTTCCACCAACCAATGTAGTCAGGCATGATGAGGATGATCCTTATTTGGTAGTAGCGGCTGATAAAGGCACTGCAACCTTTTCCGACATAGCCAATGCTATTTCTAAAGAATATAATTTTTGGCTTGGTGATGCCTTTGCTTCTGGTGGTTCGTCTGGTTATGATCATAAAAAAATGGCTATCACTGCCAGAGGTGGTTGGGAATCTGTCAAACGTCATTTTCGAGAGTTAGGTAGAGATATTCAAACTCAAGATTTTACAGTAGTTGGTATTGGTGATATGGCAGGTGATGTATTTGGTAATGGAATGTTATTATCCAAACATATCAAATTATTAGCCGCTTTTAATCATGCTCATATTTTCTTAGACCCCAATCCTGATCCAGAAATAAGTTGGCAAGAACGTTATCGGTTATTTAATTTACCACGTTCCAATTGGTCAGATTACAATAATAAACTAATTTCTGAAGGTGGAGGAATCTTCTCTCGCAGTAGTAAGTCGATTCTTTTATCCGCAAAAATCCAAAATATGTTAGGAACTAGTGCTACCACTTTAACTCCTAATGAATTAATTAGAACAATTCTGGGTGCTGAAGTAGATTTATTGTGGAATGGTGGCATTGGAACTTATATTAAAGCCAAAGTAGAACACCATATAGAAGTTGGAGATCGAGCCAATGATAGCTTACGAATTAATGGGAAAAATTTACATTGTAAGATAGTTGGTGAAGGTGGTAATCTTGGTTTTACTCAACAAGGACGAGTCGAATATGCGTTAAATGGTGGTCGGATTAACACTGATGCGTTTGATAATTCTGGTGGAGTTGACTGCTCAGATCATGAAGTAAATATCAAAATTTTACTGGATACTATAGTTGCTAATGGAGATATGACTTATAAGCAACGCAACCAGTTATTATATAACATGACTGATGCAGTAGCAAATTTAGTTTTGCAAAACAATTATTTACAAATACAAGCTCTCGGCATAGCTTTATCATTAGCACCATCTTTATTAAATGTACATGCTCGTTTGATTCGCCATTTGGAACGTAATGGACAACTAGATCGAGAATTAGAATTTTTGCCTAATAACAAAACCTTAACCGAAAGGAAAACTAATCAATTAGGTCTAAATTCTCCTGAATTATGTGTGTTAATAGCGTATAGTAAAATTACTTTGTATACCAATTTGCTAGAATCTAATTTGCCGGAAGATCCATATTTTCAAACCATATTAACCAACTATTTTCCAGCTCCATTATCAGAACAATTTGCTAATGAAATTTCGCAACATACTCTACATAGAGAAATAATTGCTACTATTTCAACCAATATGGTTGTTAATCGGGCTAGTGGAGTTTTCATTTTTTTGCTAAATGAGGAAACTGGTCAATCTGCCCCGGATATAGTAAGAGCCTTCATGGTTGCATGGGAAATTTTTGATATGCAGCAACTGTGGGAAGAAATTGAAGCTTTAGATAATAAGGTAAATTCTCAAGTTCAAATTAACATGATAATTGATGCTCGTAAACAAGTGGAACGAGTAAGCCGTTGGTTATTACGCCATCACCATTTAGACATATTAAAATCAATAGCAACCTTACGACCTGGAATTGTGCAATTAACCAAAAATTTAACTAGCCTAATTGGAGAAGATGATAAAAAAAGTTTAGCTATATCAATTAATGACCTAGTAGAAGCTGGAGTTCCAGAAGTCTTGGCAATTAAAATTAACAGTTTCCCCATGTTATTATCAGCCTTAGATATTGTAGAAATAGCTAGTAATACCGGAACTGAATTAGAACATGTGGCTACTTTACATTTTATGTTAGGAACTAAATTTAATTTAGGTTGGTTATTCGATAAAATCAGCGAATTACCCAGAGATACAAGGTGGACTTCTCTATCTCGTTCAACTTTGCGAGACGATTTATATCGAACTCATAGAAAACTAACCATAGTAGTATTAAGAACTGATGCAACCAAACCACAAACTAAGATTGCCACTTGGTTAGAACAAAAACAGGTTTGTATAACCCGTTGTCAGCAAATGTTAGCTGATATTAATAATATTGAAAGCCCAGATTTATCAGTATTATCAGTAGCATTACGAGAAATCAGAAATTTGTTGTAATTTATTAATAATTCTTAATTAAATTCAACCATAAAGGATTTCCTCTATATAATATGATTATTTGTAAGGATAATTACTTGTGGTTACCCTAATTGATTTTCTTAACTTAATAGCATTAGGGTAGACACATAGGTCTACCACTACAAATACGAAATCACGTATATTATATTCTTTGACCTGTATAATTATGAATTGTTTTTCCATTTGAAATTAACTCCATGTAGTTGGTAGAGTAGATAAAAATCAATGCCTTTTTACCCCATTATGATTAGTTAGTTCTTGTTATATAAGACTATAAATGATATGATATTATGTTAGATTAAATTATATATACTCTCTGTTTCAACTTGGAACATTTACATCAGTCTTAATTTTGAGGAAATTATATGAATGTTTATTATGATAAAGATGCAGATTTATCATTAATTAAAAGTAGAAAAGTCACTATTATAGGTTATGGTTCTCAAGGTCATGCTCATGCTAATAATCTACATGAGTCTGGAGTAGAAATTGTGGTAGGACTGCGTAGTGGTTCTGCATCAGAAGCTAAAGCTCAATCTGCTGGCTTACAAACTAAATCAATCGAAGACGCAGTTGCTTGGGCTGATTTAGTTATGGTACTAGCTCCAGATGAACATCAAGCTAAAATTTATCGTGATAGCATTGCTCCTAATATTAAACCTGGTTCCGCTTTAGCTTTTGCTCATGGTTTTAATATTCACTTTGAACAAATTGAAGCAGCAAAAAATATTGATGTAATTATGATTGCTCCTAAAGGACCAGGTCATTTAGTACGTTCTACTTATACTCAAGGAGCTGGTGTACCAAGCCTAATTGCAGTTCATCAAGATTTTTCTGGTAAGGCTAGAGATATTGCTCTTTCCTATGCCTCAGCTAATGGTGGTGGTAGAGCTGGAATTATTGAAACCACTTTTAAAGAAGAAACTGAAACTGATCTATTTGGTGAACAAGCAGTATTATGTGGTGGTTTAACTTCTTTAGCTCAAGCTGGATTTGAAATTTTAGTTGAAGCTGGTTATGCTCCAGAAATGGCCTATTTTGAATGTATGCACGAATTAAAATTAATCGTTGATTTGATGTATGAAGGAGGAATGGCTAACATGCGTTACTCTATTTCTAATACTGCTGAATATGGTGATTTAACTAGAGGTCCACGTATTATTAACGATGATACTAAAAATGAAATGCGTAAAATTCTTAAAGAAATTCAAAATGGTGAATTTGCTCGAGAATTCATTATGGAAAACCAAGCTGGTCAAGCAACTTTAAAAGCTAAACGTCGTTTAGGACGTGAGCATCAATTAGAACAAGTTGGAAGTAAATTGCGTGATATGATGCCTTGGATTAAAGCTAATAAATTGGTCGATAAAACCAAAAACTAAATATTAATTCTTAATTATGAATTCTTAATGCTTAATTAAAACTTAAAACGATAAAAAACCTTTGATTTTAATTAGGACTTAAGGATTATAAATTAAGAATTAATTAAGGAAAAGTATGGACGCAAAACAACCTATTAGGCGACGACGTGGAATTTACTTATTACCCAATTTATTTACTACGGCAGCTTTGTTTTCTGGTTTTTATGCCATAGTTGCGGCAATTCATGGTAAATTTGAAGCAGCTGCAGTAGCAATATTTATAGGTATGGTACTTGATGGCCTTGACGGGCGAGTTGCTCGCATGACTAATACCGAAAGTGATTTTGGAACTGAATACGATAGTTTATCTGACCTAATATGTTTTGGATTAGCACCATCCTTACTAATGTATCAATGGTCTTTATCTTCCTTAATTGACATATCCAGTTTTTTTGGTAAACTTGGTTGGCTGGCAGCATTTATTTATACTGCTTGTACTGCTATGAGATTAGCTCGCTTTAACACTCAAGTTGACAAGGCTGATAAAGCTTATTTTCAAGGATTGGCAAGTCCTGCTGCTGCTGGTGTAATGGCTGGTTTTGTATGGATAGGAGCTGATAATCAATTAGATGGAGCTAATTTAGTTTTGATAACTTGGTTTATGACTGTAATAGCCGGTTTATTGATGGTTAGTAAATTTCGTTATCGTAGTTTTAAAGATTTAGATTTGAAAGGTAAAATACCATTCATAAATATTTTGCTCATAGTAATGTTATTTGCATTAATTTCGATAAATCCACCTCAAGTATTATTCATAGTGTTTTTTATTTACGCTATTTCTGGTCCAATCATGACACTAATACAATTACGCAATATTTCACGCAACCGTTAATTATAGCATTTCCCGATTTAGTTAAATACAACCACCCCTAATCCCCTCCTTAAATAAGGATGGGACGAAAGGGGTGGTTTATGTACTTCATGCAATCGGTAAACGCTATATTAATTAAGTTAGAAAATTATTCTGCTTCCATTATCCTAATATGAGTAGAAATACATACCAATGTGATGAAATGTGGGTAGGGATTCTTTCGTAATGTGCAAAAATAATAAACAATGGATATGGTTAGCTATTGACACTAAAGAAATTGTTGGGTAGGGATTCTGTAGGTGGTCGAGATAAGGAGCTGAAAGATTATGGGACTCATTACCATCTGTTTACCGACAATGTTCTGTTTCATTTACTGATTTTTGGAAAGCATATGATACAATTTTTCCAAAGAAACGCCATAAATCTGTTGGTAAAGAAACTGGTCTTACAAACCGTATTGAACGCTCGTACTATGAGACAACGTATTTCTTGTTTAGTTCGTAAAATCCTTTCTTTCTCTAAAAAGCTTTCTAATCACATTGGAGCTATATTTCATACTTCATTGTAATGCTAATATTATTTAATTTTTATGTACCACTACTTTCTTTAGGACTACCAAAAATTTGGTAGTCCTAAATAAAGTAGTGATGTCCTCAAAAAACCTGTCAGGTATCAAAGATATGACAAGTTTACCACTACCTATTTTAGGACTACCAAATTTTTTATTAGGTTTACTAATGCCGAGTTAAAATTTCAACATTAGTACAAATTACATCACATCTTCAACCTCTTCAACCACAACTATATTCCTTAAACAACTCACAAACTAGAACTGATTCACCAATCTTATCTCAAAAACAAACCTCATCATGTGTTGTGCAAATACCAACTATAGCTAAACGAGTATAAAATGGATACAAATAAATAGAATAACTATCTGTTTATATTGAAATTATTTTTAATACTTTTAACCGTTTTATACTAGGTTTGCTATAACACAATTTTCTCATCGTATAATATGAAAGAGTAAATATTAACATGGTATAAATCACCTTAATTCTCAATTTTACAGGAAAACTTCTCTATAATTTATTCAAATTATTGTTTTTATAGATTTTTCAATGCGTAAGTCCTATTCCTATAAAAACATAATTAATATTTTAATGAGCCTGATCCCAATTATTTCCAATCCCAACTTCAACCAATAATGGAACTCGTAATTCAGCTACTTGAGTCATAGATTCGATGATTAATTCTTGAGCTAGTTCTATATCATTTTCAGCAATTTCAAATACTAATTCATCATGGACTTGCATCAGCATTTTGACATCTAAATTACTGGTTTGAATTCGTTTATCCACGGCAATCATTGCTAATTTAATCAAATCAGCCGCTGTGCCTTGCATTGGAGCGTTGATAGCAGTACGTTCAGCCGCTTGCCGACGTGGATGATTACGGGATTTAATCTCGGGAATATATAACCGCCGACCAAAAATAGTTTCTACATATCCTTGCTGTCTGGCCAGTTCTTTTGTTTCATTCATATAGTTTTCAACTTCAGGATAACGAGCAAAATAAGCATCAATATAAGCTTTAGCTTCTGATCGTTTTATACCTAATTGTTTAGCTAATCCAAAAGCTTGCATACCATAAATCAATCCAAAATTAACCGCTTTAGCATTGCGACGTTGTTCAGTGGTTACTTTATCAATTGGAGTGTCAAATACTTGAGATGCAGTAGCACGATGAATGTCTTCATTACTGGCAAAAGCCTTGAGTAAACTATCATCTTTGGATAAATGTGCCATAATCCGCAATTCAATCTGTGAATAGTCAGCTGCTAATAACTTATAACCAGTTGGAGCAATAAAAGCTTGCCGAATTCGTCGTCCTTCAGCATGGCGGATTGGAATATTTTGTAAATTTGGATTAGTGGAAGATAAACGTCCAGTACTGGTGACAGCTTGTTGATAAGAAGTATGTACTCGACCAGTTGTGGGATTAATTTGTTTCGCTAAACTATCAGTGTAAGTTGATTTTAATTTGCTTAAGCTACGATATTCCAGAATTAATTTAGGCAATGGATAATCAAGAGCTAATTCTTCTAACACATCTACTGCTGTTGAAGGGTCTTTTTTGGGAGTTCTTTTTAAAATCGGTAATTGTAGCTTATCAAATAATATAACTTGCAATTGTTTAGGAGAATTAAGATTAAATTCTTCACCTGCAATTGTATATACTTGTTGCTCAAGATATTGTAATCTATTGGTTAATTCAGCACTATGTTTGTGCAGTAAATTTGCGTCAACCTGGATTCCATTTCTTTCCATCTTAGTTAGGATTGATACAAGCGGCAACTCTATATTATGCAACACATAATTAAGCTTAGTAATTGCTGTCAATTGTGGATATAATTTTTGGTGCAATTGCAAGGTAATGTCCGCATCTTCAGCAGCATATGGAGCAGCATGTTCTATATCTACTTGATTAAAAGTTAATTGTTTTTTACCTTTCCCAGCAACTTCTGTAAATTTAATTGTAGTAAGATTGAGATGCTTTTCAGCTAAAGCGTCCATGTTATGTTGTGAAGTACTGTCCAATACATAGGATTCTAACATGGTATCAGAAGCAATACCTTGTAAGTTTATGCCATGATTAGCCAATACATGAGCATCATATTTGATATTTTGACCAACTTTTAATTGCTGTAGATTTTCCAATAATGGTTGGAAAGCTTGCAGAACTTTGTCTAAAGACAATTGCTTGGGAACTCCTAAATAATCATGAGTTAACGGTATATAAGCAGCTTCTCCAGCTTGGATAGCAAACGATATTCCTACAATTCTAGCTTGCAAATAATTTAAACTAGTAGTTTCAGTATCAAATGCAAATAATTTGGCTTTAGTCAATCGTTGCAGCCATAGTTCTAATTGTGATTGTGATAATATAGTTTCATATTTTGGAGCTGAAGTTTTATTGACTGAAATATTCTCAATTTTAGGTAGCTCTGTCAACCATTTTTTAAAGCCAAATTTACTATATAATTCATATAATTTATTTAAATCAGGAGAGTTTAATTTTAATTCTAAATTTGCTAAAGTTACATCAGTTTTTATGGTTAATAATTGTTGACTTAAGGGTAAACTTGGAATAGCTGTCCGTAAGTTCTCTCCAACTTTGCCTTTAATCTGATTAGCATTATTTACTATATTTTCTAAATTACCATAAGTAGTTAGCCATTTTACTGCTGTTTTAGGCCCAACTTTATTAACTCCTGGTACATTGTCTACACTATCACCAATTAAAGTAAGATAATCAATAATTAAATTGGGAGGAATGCCAAATTTAGCCTCTATTTCTTGAGCATCAAATTTGGTATTTTTCATGCTATCTATAATGGTGATAGAATTATTTACTAATTGAGCAAAATCCTTATCACCAGTGAAGATCAAGCTCGGTTTACCATTCTCTTCAGCTTGCTTGGCTAAAGTTCCAATCACATCATCAGCTTCCACTCCTTCGATCTGCAAAACTGGAAATCCTAAAGCTGTAACAATCTCTAATACAAAAGGAATCTGTGCTGCTAAATCTTTATCCATAGGTGGACGATTAGCTTTATAAGCTGGATATAAATCATTCCTAAAAGTTTTTCCTTTAGCATCAAACACTAATGCAATATGTTCTGGTTGATATTTTTGCAATAGACTTTTAAGCATATTGGTTATGCCAAAAATTGCTCCAGTGGGAAATCCAACAGAATTTTTAAGATTTGGAGTAGCATGGAAGGCTCGGTGTAAGTAATTAGAACCATCGATTAGGATTAAGTTATTATTCATTGATATGGTAATACATAATATATGATAAAAAGTTTCAGCAATAGTAGCTATTTACAGCAACAATAAACAATTGATTTTTAATTAAGAATTAAGAATTATTATAACAATATGCAGAAAAATTGAGAACAGCTTCAACAATAATTTAGATTAATATTGCTATCCTAAAATATTGCTGAAGGTATGATAAATATGGAATTATTAGAACTTTACTGCTAATTGCAAAATTACTGAATTAGAATCTTCACCAGTTCCACCATCATCTTCACTATAATCTTCATTTAATGCATATTCTAAAGATATACTAGTATTGGTATAAATTTCAGTGGATAATACACCAGTAATACGGCTTTCTGGTAATTGTAATGCAAGAGCTTCTTCGGTAGCTTGATAACCAATAGCAACAGTAGTATTATAACCAGCTAAATTTAAGTTTAAACCAATTTCTGCATTGTAAGCAAGTGGTTCAGCACCATCTCCATTAAATGCTATATGTTGAGATTTAAAATTATCCAATGCTGTAATATATTCACTCATGAAACTAAAAGCACCAGCATTAAAGTTTACATAAATATTAGCTCCCTCAACATAATCGTAGTCAGTAGCATTTTCTAAAATACCTTCTAAGCTACCAGAATCGCCAATATCACTTATATAGCCAAACCCGATATCAAAGCTCATATTATCACTTGTTTGACCAAAACCAAGATTAATCCCATAATGATCAATGGTATTTCTAGCATCATCTTGAGTAACTCCGTTAAAGCCATATACTGAGCTATAAAATCCACCAGTCGCAATACCAAATTGAGCTGCACTCTCTCTAGCTTCAGCAAATTTTGTTAGAGGATCGGAAACCATATTACTAGAAAAATTTCCAAATGGAACATATAATTGTCCAGCTTTTAAATATAATGGCGAATTACTACTTAAGGTAAGATAAGCATTATCTACTTCTAATGGAGTATTATCTTCTTCATATTTAAAAGAAAGGGTTGCTTTGGCAAATTTATGCACCTGACCATCTATAGTGAAATTTATTTCATCCACTACAATATCACTACTATCAACACCATTAAAGTCATTATTATAACGAGCTTCAGTTTGCACAAAACCACTTACAGTAATTCCAGTAAGTATATCTTCAGCCGATAATTCGCCAGCTAATAATGCTTGAGAACTAGTTAAACTAATTAAAGTTGCAATTACAACAGGTTTTACTTTCAAGTTTATACTCCTATCCATTCATAAATTTCTAAATCAGCAGGCTTAGATTGACAACAACCCTTGCCACAAATATTACCTTTAAGATGTTTAACTTTACCTTTGCGTATCCAATGTTCTAACATACCTCTCATAGCATCTGGAGTTACATCAAAATGACGAGCTAAATCAATTAAAGCCGCTTGATTATTAGTTTGTAAGTACTGTTTTATATCAGTAAGAATCATATTATATCTCGTATTAAATATATTTAGTTTTTAAACCAATTATTCCATACTAACAATATATAGATTTAGCATATTATATAATAGTTTGTTTATTATTAATAACCAATGTTATATAAATTTTTCTTAACTAATGAACTTTTGATCTCATTGATAATCTAAACTCTCTTCAAATTACCTAGCAGCCAAATCCTCAATCTTAGATATTCCAGGATGAGATGGGTAATTAAGTTTTAATATTGCTAATGTGCTATCGGATAAATCTTGCAAGCCAATTATTTTATAGGCTCTAGCTAAAATTACTAATGCTTCAGGAACAGCTGGAGTACGTTGATAAGATTCAAGTATTGTTTTAGCTCGATTTGCTGCTGCCAAATAAGCCTCCCGTTTCATATAAAAATTTGCTACATGTAATTCATGTTGAGCTGCTCTATTACGCAAATGAATCATGCGTTGTCTAGCGTCTTTACTATATTTACCGTCCGGAAAACGAGCTATCAACTCAGAAAAATCTTGGAAGGATTGAACTGCCGCCATTTGTTCTCGTTGCGAACGATCCACTGGTAAAAAACGATCTAAAGTTCCTTGATGCAATTCAAAATTAACTAATCCTTTAAGATAATATGCGTAATCAACCTGAGGATGGCGTGGATATAATTTAATAAATAAATCTGCCGCAGCTATTGCAGAAGCTGGTTCTTCATATTTATAATAAGAGTAAATAATTTCAAATTGAGCTTGTTGGGCATATTTTCCAAATGGATA
Source organism: Candidatus Marithrix sp. (assembly GCA_045046925.1). Lineage (GTDB taxonomy): Bacteria > Pseudomonadota > Gammaproteobacteria > Beggiatoales > Beggiatoaceae > DRQV01. The sequence continues at coordinate 15,213 of JASFYV010000218.1, forward strand.
CCTAGCCTCTAATAATTCATAGTAACGAATTGCAGTTTCATAATCTCCTACTGCAAAAGCATCTTTAGCTTCTTCATATATTTTATTGGCAGACC
>JASFYV010000219.1:0-17311 GCA_045046925.1 Candidatus Marithrix sp.
AAATTAACATTTTATTATGTTTATCAATGCGTAAATCCTAATGATAGTTAAATTCATAATTTTTAACCATATTAATCAGTACTTAGTTAATTTCAATAACTTCAATGTTATCTACAAATTCAGGGCTACATATACTAAAAAATATTGTTTTATAATGGTAACTATTTAATAAGTAATATTTTTATAGTTAAGGAATTATAGCTTTAGCCAAATTAAATTAGACAAACATTCTATATTGATTTATTATATTGCGAATTACCAATTAAGTATAGCTTTATGTATATTTAAAAATCTATATATTTACCATAACATATTTGATACGAACATTTCATGCAAATTTACTCTATCAGAATTGAGAATCAGAGTGTAGATAGTCATACCATTTCAGTAACTTTGTTACAAGCTTTGTTATTTGTTCTTATTGAAGGTAGTAAAGGAGCTTTGCGATTACGAACTGAAGGCAGAAGTATGGTGCGTGGAGCTCCTCCACAATGGATAAAAACCGCTACTACTTTTTCCATGGCATTCAAAGATAAGCAATTACAAATTGGCTCTCCTACTTTATATGAATCAGTTCCAGAATTATTTCATGAAACTGGAAAAATGGAGGAACTACTTCCAGAAAATACTGCTATTGACTATTTCCAAGAAAGTTTAGCTGCTATGTTAAATGATGAACTAGAGGATCATTTATATGATAAAGCACTCTTAGATTTATTGCAGGGATTTCGTAATACATTTTACCAAGGTGCGGATTCAATTCATTTTTTTGCTGAAGGCCCAGAAATAAATTTAGAAACCACTAAATATTTTAAAGATTTAGCAGACAAGATTCCGCTTCCACGTCGAGTAAAAATAGCTGGTAGGTTAGATGATATTAGATCAAATGATCGAACTTTTAAATTAATCACAACACCAAATAATGTTATTATTAAAGGGATTACTCAACCAATGACTCAGAAAGAAGTTCAGGTTTTGTTGAATAAAGAAGTATTAATTTCTGGCATAGCATTTTACACTACAAGCGGAAAAATCCTTAGAATTGAAACAGATCAAATATCATTAGCAAATGCTCATGAAGAATATGAGAGAGTAATTTGTGAAATGTAGTTATAAATATCTGATTTCATAACAATTATATATAATGCAAACTTATAAAATAGAAATTGAAACCATAAATGCAGATTACCAGATGATTTCTGTAACATTATTACAATCATTATTATGGGTCATTACTGAAGGCAGTAAAGGAGCTTTAAGGTTATGTACTGAAGGGCGTAGTACTGTGCGTGGAGCTCCTCCACAATGGGTCAAACATGCCACAAATTTTTCAATAGCATTTAAGGATAAAAAATTATATATTCAGTCACCAACTTTACAGGAAATAGCACCAGAACTATTCCAACAAAATAATGAATTTCCAGAATTAAATCCAGAACGAACTAGTTTAGATTATTTCCAAGATAGTTTAGCTATTGCAACTTTAAGTTCTCGGTTTCCTAACCAAAAAATGGAAGCAAACAATATATTAGATTCATTATACGATAAGGCATTGTTAGAAATATTTTATGGTTTTCATAAAGTCTTTCAACAGGGAGTTAAATCAATTAACTTTCTTAATGGCAATGGAATTCAGATGACTTCAGACTCTATCTCTATATTTCGTAAATTAATATCTATCGTTCCCTTTCCATGCCAAATTAAAATTGTTGGAATACTTGAATCAATTAGAAATTATGATAGAACTTTTAATTTGGTTATAAATGACTCCTTACTTAAAGGAGTATCTAAGCATATACTTTCTAAGGAAATTCATACTATAATAGGTAAAGAAGTGTTAGTTATAGGAACAGCTTATTTTACTCCAACCGGCAAATTTTTAAGAATCGAAGCTGATAAAATAATAATTCCTGAAGAACATGAAAAAAAATTGTGGAAAAAATTACCTTTGCCAATATAGTTAACTAATATTACAAATTTATAGAATGTGTAATCAATAAAAATATGATGAAGTCTACAGTATTATAGAAAAATGGTAGTTATTCTTTCCTTTGAAAAAAATGTTGATATGAATCATACTATCAAGATTTTTTTTCGATGGAGGTGAGCATTAATAGTTTTGTCGGGTCTATTTTAAATTGCAACATATTTGCACTAGGTCTTCCATTATCACCACCTTTTCTTTGCATGGTAATTTTGCCAATATTAATACTACCTCTAGGTGACATTTTTATCTCACCATTCCCAAAAAAATTAAGTACCACATTGATTGATTTTAATACCCATTTTAAAGGTTCTTCATCTCTAATAATAACTAACATCCATTCAGCTGAAAATTCCCCTCTACCTTTCAAAATATCACTTATGATTAAGGTTTTATTTTCATTTAAAAATTTAAATAATGCTTGTCTGTCTTGATCTGATAGTTCATCAATAAACATTCTACGATCATCTTTTACATTTTCTATATATGGAGGTAATTCACCAGTAAAATATTTTAGGGTTCGTGTTACATTATCAGGAATGTCCCATAACTTTTGATAAGTTTCTACCCATCTTTTATCAATTTGATTAAAGCCTGATTTATTTGATACTAATTGAACTTGTAAGTTTTGAATATCCGTTAAATGTTTTAATTTTATTAAAATTCTTACTTGAACATCAGATTTATAAGAACCGCTGATTTTATGAGCTTCTACATCCTCTATTTCTTCTAAACAATAATTCATAGCTTCCAACCATTTCTGAGCATAATTGTTATCTTTCCAATTATTAAAACAATCTATAACAAAATACTCATTTTTGAAGCCATCTTTTGCTGTTTTTGAACCCAGTTTTTGCTTCTTATTTATATTATCTATTTCTAAGTCATTAATAAACTCTAAAACCTTACTTGCAACTGCTTGAACTGTGCTGACTGTCATAGCATTACCAGCTTGTTTTAATAAATGGGTATCTAAAATATTATCCTTGGCTTTTTGGGCCTTATTATGGTCAAAACCTTGTAATAATAGAGATTCGTAACCAGATAATTTTCTAAACTTACCATTTCTAACGTATAAAATTCCATGTCGTCCTAATCTTAAAGTTGGCACTTTATTGTAATATTTTCTTAAATCTGACTGCCTAGTATCTATAACTAAATATTCCTCATTCAATAATTCTGAAATATTAAATTTATTTTGGTTATATTTATTATTCAAATATTTTTTAAATGTTTGATAAGATTGTTGTTTATCATTAAAATATAACTCAGCATCATCAACTAAAAAATCTTTAATATTGGATTCTTTGGGATTTTTTGAGGGAAAATTAAACTCGTTATCACCTAATATTTCCTTTTGAACCCCAATAAAATAAATTCTTTCGCGCATTTGTGCAACACCATAATCAAGACTATTTAATAATTTCCATTTAACCCAATAACCAGCCTTATCTAACTCATCTAAAATAATTTTTAAAGTTTGCCCTTTATCATGGTTTATTAAACCTTTGACATTTTCAAAAATAAAAAATTTAACTGACTTTGCAATTAAAAATTCTATCAAATGAAAAATTATTTCGCCTTTTTTATTAACTTTGTCATTAATACCTTTTCTTTGACCAATTATTGAAAACGACTGGCAAGGAAATCCTGCTATCATTATATCGAAATTAGGCAGTTCGTCAGCATTTATTTTAGTTAAATCACCAAAATTTTTGCTTTTATCATCGAATAATAAACGGTAGGTTTTTTCTGCATTTTTATCAATTTCAGAGAACCCAACACATTGCATTCCAAGATTATCAAGTGCTAATCTTCCACCACCAATCCCAGCACAAAAATCCATAAAAGTTAGTTTATTCATAAACTTAGGTTTTACTTTGATGTTGTATCAACATAACCATCTTTAAATTCAAGTACCAATGAATCTTCTTGTTGAGCCTTTTGTTTACTGGTAATAATTTGATTATTTTGATTTCTAACAATAGCATAACCACGATTTAATACCATTTTAGGATCGCCAAGTAAAATTTGTTCCATTAAGGCTTTAATATTGTTATTAGCTTGACTTAACTGGTTTTTAGTAGAATTTTTAATATCCTGCATTAAAACATCTAACTGTTGTGAATTGATACATTGAATTGCCTGTTCACGAACATTAGTATATGACAGTTCATTGTTTAATTTAGCTTGATTTAAAACTTTTTCAGTTAGTTGGGATAAAAGTTGCCAATTTTGTTTAGCATTATTAGCATTCTGTACAATGGTATTAATAATGTGGCTGATTACTAAACTTGGAGTATGACAACTTAAATTAGCAACTTCATCCAATATGGTTTTATCTTGTTCATGCCCAATACCAACAATAACTGGTAATTTAGCAGTACAAATTGCCTTGGCTATTTTATATTCATTTAATTGCAATAAATCAGCTTTTGCACCACCACCACGAATCATCACAATTGCATCAAACTCTTGGGAATTGATAGTTTTAAAAACTTCCTGAATTTCTGCTATTGCATTTTGTCCTTGAAAACTTGCTGCATAGTAATGAAACTCACATAAACCAATCAATTTATCAGCTTGGCTTTTAAAATCTCCCAAACCAGCAGCTTGTTGTGGTGCAATTACAGCAACTTTACAAAATTCATCCGTATGAGTAAGCTCTTTGTTAATTGTATAAATTGCTTCAGTTTGTAATTGTTTCCTGATCCGATTTAACTTTGCTTCAACATCACCCAAGGTAAAATTGGGATCGATATTTAATATATCTAATGACAAACCATAACGAGGATGAAATGTGGTTGTAACTTGTAATAAAACTTTGATACCTGATTTAAAAACCATACCTGTGATGGCAAAAAAATATTCTAATAATTTTTCAGCTCTATAATTCCATAAAGTTGCTCTCACTTTTGCTATTTCATTGCCATCTTGACTATGTTCTGATAATTCCATATAAACATGATTATGTTTAGTTAAATTAATCACTTCTGCTCTCACCCAATAATGATCATTATGTTGCTCAGAAATAGTCTGCTGAATTTTCAATAACAGCTCATTTAGAGTCAAAACATCATCAGATATTAAATTTGGTAACCATTTGGCAAATAAATTTTGATCCATATCAGGGGTAATAAACCATCTTTTAGTGATCCAATCAAACTTTGCCCCTAATTGTTTAACTGCTTCCTTTTCTAAGTAAGAACAATCTAAAAATATTGGTTTGGTCATCGGCAATATGTTAAAATTTATATTTAAATCTATCCAGAAAAAAGGGAATTTCCCCAAATTAATCATGCAACAAAATTTTAAAGTAACTTGTGCAATTCCTAGAACTGGCAGAACTTTTGAAAACTTCTTGGCTAAGTTGAAATTACTTGGGGTCGATAAACAAGAAATAAACAAAATTCTGAATATTTCTAAACAAAGTAAATCCATGAGTAGGACTAACTTTCAAGAAGCATCTAAATTTCTTATTGAATCATTACAGGAAATGCCTTGTTTTGGTTTATTTATCGATAGGAAACGTAGTAAACGACCTTATCGAATTGGTTTTTTAGGCTATGAATGGTTGATAAATGAAGTTTTAGTTCGAATCGAAGGTGAAGAGCCACATAATGGTTCATCTTTGATGAGGTTGGATGAGATAGATTGTGCTGTGGTTGGTTTGGATGAACTTTTAACTATGACTCAATATTATTTACGCAATCCAACCTTAGTAACCAAATGGGGAATGTATAATTATAATATTGATAAACCAACAGGAATTAGGATTGCTGGTTCGGCTCAATTAACTCGATACAACAAAGTTTTAGATTGTGAAGTTCAGGATATGGTAGGATTTTTCTTAATTGCTAAATCTAAACATACTCCTAAACCCAAACATACTGATGATTTTTTGACTCACTTATCAACTTATGGTAATCGAGTATTTGTCAAAGGTCGGTATGTAGAAATTGTTAAAACTGCTTATCCTAATCTTAAAGTTATTTCCGTTGAAGATGTAGAAGATGCTGTTATAGAAGCAGAACCTGGTAGTGTTGGGCTTGAAATAGTTCAAACGGGTAATACGTTAAGGAAAAAAGGATTAGTCTTATATGGGTCTCCTTTATTTTTATCTGAAAGCTTGTATATCGTTAATTATAATCACTATTTAAAAAATGATTCTTTGCAAAAATTTGTCAATAGTTTAAATCCAGTTGGTTATTTCGCAGAAGAGCATATTCAACAATTTGCATTGTGGTATTTAGCTTTGGAAAAAAATTTAGGTGATTCATGGATTAATAAACCATCCATCACCAATCTATTTTGTACTTCACAAGACCCTGAAAATGGCTTACGACCTTATCGTTTACAAACCAGATATTGGCAAGCTGACGATTTTTATAAACAAAATGAAGCTGATGATCTGATTGAACAGGCAAAAATTAAATTACAATATTATTATAGCAAATATAGCCTTAAACAATTATCTTGAACTATTTTAAATAAAAATGTTATAATTATTCAAATTAATTGATTGTGCCAAGTTTCTGAACTTAAAATAATCATTCCTTAATATAACTTAAATTGGTAGACTAACCGGAGCAGCACCCATGTTAGAAAATTATATGCCAATATTTCTATTTATTGTCATAGGGTTAGTGATAGGTGTTATTGTACCAACCCTCGGCTTTTTATTAGGAAATAGGCAACCAGATTCTGAAAAAAATTCACCTTATGAATGTGGATTTGAGGCTTTTGAAGATGCCCGTATGAAATTTGATGTACGTTATTATTTAGTAGCTATTTTATTTATCCTATTTGACCTAGAAATTGCTTTTTTATTCCCTTGGGCAGTAGTATTTAAAAGCTTAGGTTTATTTGGATTTGTGGCTATGATGATCTTCTTGACAATATTAGTCGTTGGTTTTGTTTATGAATGGAAAAAAGGAGCATTAGAATGGGAGTAGAAGGTCTGTTAGAAAAAGGTTTTATTACCACTAACGCAGATTCGCTCATTAATTGGGCTCGTACCGGTTCCATGTGGCCGATGACTTTTGGTTTAGCTTGTTGTGCAATAGAAATGATGCATACTGGAGCTTCACGCTATGACTTAGACCGTTTTGGTATTGTGTTTCGTCCTAGTCCTAGGCAATCAGATGTAATGATTGTGGCTGGAACTTTGACCAATAAAATGGCTCCAGCTTTACGCAAAGTATATGACCAAATGCCAAATCCACGTTGGGTAATTTCGATGGGTTCTTGTGCTAATGGTGGTGGTTATTATCATTATTCCTATTCAGTAGTACGTGGTTGTGACAGAATTGTACCTGTTGACATTTATATTCCTGGTTGTCCTCCAACTCCAGAGGCTTTGTTATATGGAATATTACAATTACAACAAAAAATAAAACGTACTGGTACTATTGCTCGTACTGCTTAAATTCCTAAAATTAGTAGCAATCTAATGCTATTTTTAACTGGAATCTAATTGATAAATAGTTTAAGCTGGATTGAAGTATTAAATCCAGCTGATAGAAGTTCTATAAATCCTTAACTTGGATAATTATTTTAATATTTTCGTCTAGTCATAATTACTCATTAAAAATATTGGCCAAATAATTAATGTTATTCGCTAATTTTTAATAAAAACTTTAAGAATAAATATATTGAATTTTAAGATTTCGACTGAATGAGTATTCCATAAGCTAAAACCTTGGACTTTATCTGTTTGCTGGCATAGGAAAAATAGTTTATAATATTACTGGTACTTTCTACGTTTTAAATCATAATTTAGAATCTGCTTTAATTCTATAACTGTAAGATTCAAGTACAATCTTGTATAATAATTATTAAAATTACGGTAAGTCACTTATTAAATTCCGTCAAATTATGATGTTTTAAACAAAATAGAATACTAATCCAGTATTATTGTTTGTATTTGTATAGATTCTGCTCTAAAAAACCGATGTAGCAGATTTGCCGACTGATATTGAACAGCTTTATAGCATTTCGTAACTCAACCTATATAAATGATGAAAAATTCCCTTGAAACTCTAAGCACTGAACTACAAGAACGATTTATCGATATTCCTTTTAAAACTGATATAGCCTATAATGAACTTACTATAGAAGTATCAGCAGCAAATATTTTCCAAGTATGTGAAACCTTACGCAATCGCTTTGATTTTTCTCAACTAATAGACTTATGTGGAGTTGATTATTCTCAATATAAACAAACCGATTGGGAAACTAAAACTGCTAGTAGTACCGGTTTTAGTCGTGGGGTCAATAAAGATATTCATAAAGAAGAAAATGATGACCCTAGATATGCAGTTGTTTACCACCTGTTATCAGTAAAAAATAACCAACGAATACGAGTCCGATCATTTGCAAAAGGTGAACCTCCACGTATAGATTCAGTAACTACCATCTGGAATTCAGCAGATTGGTATGAACGTGAAGCATTTGATATGGTAGGAATTTTATTTGATGGTCATCCTGATTTACGCCGTATTTTAACTGATTATGGTTTTGTCGGCCACCCATTGCGGAAAGATTTTCCAGTAACTGGCAACGTTGAAATGCGTTATGATCCTGATGAAAAACGGGTTATTTATGAACCGGTTAGTATCGAGCCACGTACTCTTGTGCCTAGAGTAATACGTCAAGATAACCGTTATACATAACTAAAGGAGAAAAAAATGCCAGAAATTCATAATTATACTTTAAATTTTGGCCCCCAACATCCAGCAGCTCATGGAGTATTACGATTAATTTTAGAATTAGACGGTGAGGTAGTAGAAAGAGCCGATCCACATATTGGATTGCTTCATCGTGGGACTGAAAAACTAGCCGAAACTAAACCATTCAATCAAAGCATACCATATATGGATCGATTGGATTACATGTCGATGATGTGTAATGAGCATGCTTATGTAATGGCAATCGAAAAACTGCTAAACATTAAAATTCCAGAACGAGCCGAATATATTCGAGTCATGTTTGATGAAATTACTCGGATTTTAAATCACTTGTTATGGATCGCAACTCATGGTTTAGATGTTGGAGCCATGACCATGTTCCTATATGCTTTTAGGGAACGAGAAGATTTAATCGACTGTTATGAAGCAGTAACAGGTGCTAGAATGCATGCTGCTTATTATAGGCCAGGAGGTGTATATCGTGATTTACCAGACCAAATGCCACAGTATGAAACCTCAAGATGGCATAATACCGAAGAAGTTGCTAAATTAAACGAAAATCGCCAAGGTTCATTATTGGACTTCCTGGGAGATTTTACCGAACGATTCCCTAAGTATGTCGATGAATATGAAACATTATTGACCGAAAATAGAATTTGGCGACAACGTACAGTTGGGATTGGAGTGGTATCTCCAGAACGAGCTTTACAGCTAGGATTTTCTGGACCAATGCTACGTGGTTCTGGAATCGAATGGGATTTACGTAAAAAACGTCCTTATGCAGCTTATGATAAGTTAGATTTTTCTATTCCAATAGGTATAAATGGCGATTCTTATGCTAGATATTTAGTGCGAATGGAAGAAATGCGTCAATCAAATCATATTATAAAACAATGTATTAGCTGGTTACGTGACAATTCTGGTCCAGTTATGATAGATGATCATAAAGTTGCTCCACCTAAACGTGCAGCTATGAAAGATGATATGGAAGGTTTGATTCATCATTTTAAACTGTTTACTGAAGGTTATTGTGTGCCGGAAGGTGAAGTTTATTCAGCAGTTGAACATCCTAAAGGTGAATTTGGTATTTATCTTGTCTCTGATGGTGCTAATAAACCATATCGCTTGCGAATTAGAGCCCCTGGTTTTCCTCATCTTGCTTCGATGAATGAAATGGCTAAAGGTCATATGTTAGCTGATGTAGTATCTATCATTGGTTCTCAGGATATTGTATTTGGAGAAATTGATAGATAATAAATTTTTTCTAGTCAAAATTCAGAACCAATAAACAATTAAAAACCAACCATTTAATCATAGGTTGGTTTTTTAAGTTTAAATCCTAATAAATTATCAAACGTTACAACTATTTTCAGATTTAATTGCACCTTTACCAGCAAGAGCAACTTCTACAGCATCAATCGCTTTTTGATCATGCTCATTAGCTGGACAACCACAATGATGCTCACCAGCGGAATGTAATCTAGCTTGTTCTAAATGCCATTCTGCTACTTTTAAATGTTGATCTACGTTCATATTACTCTCATTTAGTATTTTTTATTTGGAAGTTTTAAAATAGGTTCAATTTGATTTATATCAACCTTAAACGTAAAAAAATTATTTATTAGTTCATATCTTTATACAGAATAAAAAATATAATTTATTAATTTTATTATAATTTTTTTCAATTAAATAAGGGGAATTTGAAACGTAAAAGAAGAGAAATGATTTACCAAAAATATGAAAACAAATCATAACTACCTACAAACAAGTATCTAAACCAGACCATGTGTACACATTTGCCACGTGAACTCAATAATCTAACAGAAAATGGTTCTCTGTGGGCAGAGGATATGCACGAATTTCTATTAAGTTTGTATAAAAATTCAAACACAGAACAGTCAGCATTATCATTCTTTCTCAAAACTGAAGGAACTTCCTCCAAAGTAAACGTGGTAGACCAAAACAATCGATTGATAGTTGTATTAGTAATCTAAAACTGAGTAGTAGTAAACCTGTCATATCTTTGATATCTATTAGGTTTTTTGAAGACATCACTACTTTATTTAAGACTACCAATATTTACCTGATGACGTACAATTCGTTCACAAACTGCTATACGTAATCACTGCTTCTGTGGTTATATACGTTTATAATATTTACATGTTACTTATTTTATTGATAATTATTATAGTTTACAAAGCAACTTATTCAATAAAGTCATCTATATATTACTGTATTTTATGGTACAGAAATATAGGAATTGTTACTATTCATATTTTCAGTCTAACATTTATATAGAACTTACGCATTGACAAATTTAAAAAAATATTAATTCAAAAGAAATTATATAGATTATTCAATATCTAATCAATTGTCATGCCCATGAAAGTGGGTATCCAGAGATTTTAGATTCCTATTTTTACAAGAATGATAGGGAATTTTTCCTTCTTTAGCTTGATAATTATCAATATAAACCTTAAAATTCCCACATGTATAAAAACCGTTTTCAAATTTAGAAATATCATTAACTTAAAATAAGGAGTAAATGTAGTGCGTATTAATTTAATTTGGGTGTTGTTTAAGCGGGAACTAAACAGCTACTTTACCACGCCCATAGCTTATGTATTTATTATCATCTTTCTGTTATTAAGTGGAATTTTTACTTTTTACTTAGGCAATTTTTTTGCTCGAGGCCAAGCAGATTTATTACCATTTTTTACCGTGCATCCTTGGTTGTATTTATTTCTGATTCCAGCATTATCCATGCGATTATGGGCTGAAGAGCGTAAAAGTGATACCATCGAATTGTTATTAACGATGCCGATTACTATTGCCGAAGCAGTATTGGGCAAATTTTTAGCAGCCTGGTTTTTTACTGCAATTGCATTGATGATGACTTTTCCAATGTGGATGAGTGTCAATTATTTAGGTAACCCAGATAATTCCGTTATTATAGTCGGTTATATTGGTAGCACATTGTTGGCTGGTGGGTTTTTAGCGATTGGCTCTTGTATGTCAGCATTGACTAAAAATCAGGTAATTGCATTTGTTATCACAGTAGTTACGTGTTTAGCTTTCATTCTCAGCGGCTTTCCATTAATATTAGATTTCTTTAGTGGTTGGGCTCCGCAGATTATTGTTAAAACTATCAGTTCGTTTAGCTTTTTGACTCATTTTAGTGCAATAACTAAAGGCGTGATTGATGTGCGAGACTTAATTTACTTCTTCACATTAATAGCTTTCTGGTTGTTTGCAACCACTGTAATCATTGAAATGAAAAAAGCTGACTAAAAGGAATATGACATGAACCAAAAGATTTTAACTACAACTAGCCTAATTATAGCAGTTATCCTATTTTTAGCGATAAATATCGTGAGTAAAGAACTGTTTAGCTCGGCTCGATTGGATTTAACTGAAAACCAGCTTTACACTCTATCAGAAGGAACTGAAAATGTTCTGAAAACTTTAGAAGAACCAATTACTTTACGTTTCTTTCTATCAGAAAAATTGGTCACTAGTTTAAGCATTAATAGTTATGCGGAACGAGTGAAAGATTTATTACTGGAATATAAACGGATTGCTGGTGATAAAATCAACCTAGTTTTCGTTGATCCAGAGCCATTTTCTGAAGAAGAAGATCAAGCAGAAGGTTATGGTTTACAAGGAGTTCCAATTGATGATAGTAATATAACTTTTTACTTTGGAATTGCTGGGAATGATTCTATTGACAATGAAAATGTGATTCCATTTTTCTCTCCTAATCGGGAAGAATTTTTGGAATATGACTTGACTAAATTTGTTTATCAACTGGCTCATCCAAAGCAAAAAGTAATTGGTTTAATGAGTACCCTACCAATGCAAGGAAATACCAGTGCGTCACCATTTATGCCACAGAATTCTGGCAATCAAGCATGGATGATAATTGATCATATTAAACAATTGTTGGAAGTAAAAACTGTAGCAACTGATGTTGATGTCATTCCAGCCGATATTGATGTGTTGATGGTAGTACATCCAATGGGATTTAGTGATAAAACTTTGTATGCAATTGACCAGTTTGTACTGCAAGGTGGACGAGCAATTGTGTTTGCTGATCCATATTCAGAAGTTTATGAACCAGTTACCGATCCAAAGAATCCATTTGCTGCTATGCAAGCTCCACGTAATTCTGATTTTACTAAGCTATTTGATGCTTGGGGAATTGAAGTTGGTAATAAAGTAGTTGGAGATTTACAAACTGCTCAAAAAGTTCAAATGCAGAAAGGTTCACGGATGTCGGTTATTACTTATCCTGTGTGGATGGATTTAAATGGTGAGCAATACTTTAATACTGATGATATTATCACTGGTAAATTGGGTAATGTGGTAATGGCGACTGTTGGTAGCATCGTGGAAAAAGGTGATGTGCCGACAGAAATCAGTCCGTTAATCAGTTCTGGTGCGAAATCTATGCAAATTGAGATTGCCAAGCTTGGTTTTATGGCAGAACCTGAGAATTTGGTACGTGAATTTAAACCAGATGGAAAATTTACTTTAGCTGCTCGTATTACTGGTGCGGTAAAGACAGCTTTCCCAGATGGTAAACCTAAAGATGATGAAGCAAATACAGAGAAACATCTTGCTGAATCAGTTGTAGATATCAATGTTATCGTAGTTGCTGATACCGATATTTTGGAAGATAAATTTTGGGTTAGAACTCAAAATATGTTTGGTCAACGGATTGCGATTCCACATGCAGAAAATGCTACTTTTGTCTCCAATGCTTTAGATAATCTAACTGGTAGCAATGATTTAATAAGTGTACGGAATCGGGGTAATTTCACTCGTCCTTTCCTTAAAGTTGAAGAAATTCAACAACAAGCTGAACAAAGTTTCCGAGAAAAAGAGACTGAATTATTAGCTCGTTTGACTGCTGCTGATAATAAGATTCGGGAAATGCAACGGCAGAAAAAGGAAGGTAATGAGTTAGCTATTAATATCAAGCAACAAAATGAAATTGCTAATTTCCGCAATGAGAAAATTAAGATTCGGAAAGAGTTACGTAATGTACAGCATGAGTTGCGGAAGAATATTGCCAGTTTAGAAACCCAAATGAAGTTTATCAATATTGGACTAATGCCATTGTTGATAGGTTTAGGTGGGATTACTCTTGGTGTTCTGGGTCGGAGAAGGAGGAAGGCATTGAGGTTGGCTCGGAATTAGGTATAGCAATTCTTAATTATGAATTCTTAATTAAATTCAAAATTAATATCAATTACTTCTTTAATATTACTGTATCTCATTCAATTGAGAAATGCTATAATTCATATATTATGTGTAGGCTGGGTACGTTAAACTCATCCTACACTAATCAATTTTATCATAAAATTAAATGAGTATTTTAATAAAAACTGTTCGGATTGCTGGTTTTCGAGGGTTAGAAAATATTGAAGTTGAGCTTGAGCAAACTACAATTTTGACTGGCATGAATAATACGGGTAAAACTTCGTTTCTCAAGGCTTTACAATTGGCATTGGGTAATCGTCAATTTGTATCGCAAGATGATTTCTTTATTCAAGAAAATTCTGTATCTACGGAAAAAATAATCATTGATCTGTTAATTGTTCCAGTCAATGATGATAGTAGTGAAAATTTTTCAGAAGATTGGGAATCTTTATTTACCATTGATAGAATACGAGATAATAATATTCCGTTCAGAACAATTATTGCTTTTAATGATATAACAAATAGCTATAAAACTGAACAATTTATCTTGCAAGGTTGGCCTGAATTCAAATTAGATGATATTAATTGGTTTGATGTTGAAAATGGTAAAAAAACTAACTTTAATTTTGATGAAATACCATTTTTTTACATGGATGCACAACGAGATATTTTGGATGATATGAAAATGAGAAATTCTTATCTTGGTAAAATGTTATCTAACATAAAGTATTCTGAAGAAATTACAAGTGAAATCGAAACACAAATTAAAGCACTGAACGAAACAGCAACTAATAGCAGTGATATTTTATCTAATATTAGAGAGACTCTAAAAGAATTAGATACCGCTATGGATGTTCAAAGTGAAGGAATAGATATTACTCCTTTTACCAAAAAAGTTCGTGATTTAAATAAAGGTTTAACAATCTATTATGCTGACCAGAAAGAATCTTTTCCAATGGAAAATCATGGGATGGGAACAAGAAGCTGGTCTTCTTTATTAACTTTGAAAGCATTTATTTCCTTACTTTCAAATAATTTTAGAGAATCTGTATTTTTCCCTATCCTCGCAATTGAAGAACCAGAAGCACATTTACATCCTAATGCTCAAAAAAGATTATATGGACAAATTGATTCTATAGCAGGCCAAAAAATAATTTCTACTCATTCACCTTATATTGCTGCAACAGCTAAATTAGAGCAAATACGCAATTTCTATAAAGATGAATCTGTAACCTGTGGTAGGATAAATATTGATAATTTAACTTCTGAAGAAATTAGGAAAATAAATCGTCAAGTAATTAATACGAGAGGAGAAATATTTTTTTCTAAAGTAATTATCTTTTTTGAAGGTGAAACTGAAGAACAAGCTTTGCCTATTTTTGCTCAAAAGTATTTTGGTAAAACATCAGTGGAAATGGGATTAGATTTTGTTGGAGTAGGCGGTTACAAAGGTTATTTACCATTTTTGAGATTTGCAGAAGGTTTACATATTCCTTGGTTTATCTTAAGTGATGCTGAATCTAATGTAATTGAATGGGTCAAGAAACATTTTGAAAACTGTAATACGTCTAAAAATATTAGTGATGTTGTTGTTTTTCTCAATGAAGGTAATGATTTTGAACAACAACTTATTTGTGATGATTTTGGTGATGAAATAAAACATGCTATTGCTTCTTTAGATATTTATGAAAATGAACAACATAGATTAGCAAAAGAACCAAATCGTTTAATAGAAATTGAAAACTTTAATAAAGAAAGATTATATGAAGTTATTACAAATGATAAAACTAAATTTGCCCCTATCATAGCAGAACAAATTATAAATAGTAATAAAGATTTACCTCCAAAAATAATTGATTTATTTAATAAAATAGCTAATATATTAAGAATATAAAAATATGACAATTGAATTATCAGAGCAACAAAAAAAAATTGTATTTGCTGAAGATATTGCAATCTATGTTAAAACTAGTGCAGGTAGTGGGAAAACTAGAGTTTTAACTGAAAGAGTACGGTATTTATTGACCAAAACTAAGAAAAAAATACTTGCTTTGACTTTTACTAACAAGGCAGGAGAAGAAATAAAAGAACGATTAAGTGATATATCAGAAATTGAAAAACGTACTTTTATAGGAACTTTTCATGGTTTTTGTCAGTATATGCTAGAAAATCATGGTTATTTAATTGGTTTAACAAGAATGCCACATATTTTTGAAAATGAAGCTAGATTAAAACTGATTGAACAAGCAATTAATCAAACTCCTTCATATGCTGGTAAATATACAAGACAAGATAAAAAAGACCAAACAAATCACTGCTATCAAATTTTAAATTTTATCTCAAAAGTCAAAAGAGAATTAATTGATGATAATGATTTAGGACAGCATACTGATGATGAAAATAGAGTTCTCCTATATAAAAATTATCAAGATATTTTACGCACCCAGAATGCTATGGATTTTGATGATTTGCTATTGTTTGCATATAAATTATTAATTTACCATCCTAAAATAGCTGCTTTATATCATCGAAATTTTTTTGCTATTTGTATAGATGAAGCACAAGATTTGAATAATGCTCAATACAAATTTTTAATTGCTTTGACTAATGGTGAGTTCACTAATATTATGATGGTAGGTGATCCAAATCAGTCTATCTTTCACTTTAATGGTTCATCACCCGACTATATGGATAAACAATTTGTCCATGATTTTAAACCAGTTGTTATTAAACTGACTGAAAATTATCGTTCAGCAAAAAAAATATTGGAAGCTGCAAAAAAAATTATCCCAACTGCTGAATATATTCCAGGAACTGTTAAGGAAGGTATTTTTGAAATACAATCTTTCGAGGATGAAAATTGTGAAGCTGAATGGGTTATGAATAAAATAAAGTATTTACTAGCTTTAAATAAACACAATGATATTGAAGGAGAAATCATCTGTGAAAAAATAGCTGTACTAGCAAGAAATAAATATATTTTCAATCAATTAGCAAATAAATTAAATAAATTAAAAGAGGAAATCCCATTTTATTACAAGATGACTCCTGGAACAATTCAATTTGAATCTGATTTAATGAAAATATTTGAGCTTGCGTTAAAAGTAAAGATAAATCCTCATGATATTTTACATAAACAACAATTGTTAAACCGTTTGAAAATAGCTGAAAATATGGATTTGGATAATGCTATTCCGCTAATAACAGATGAATTAACCAAGAACCTTATTATCCTAGTTACAGAATTACATAAAGATGGAAATAATCTAAAACGAACCTTAGAGAATTTTAAAAATGAATTAACTATTGAAGATGAAAATGAAAAAAATATGATCTTTAATGAAATTGATGAATTATTAAAACATTGGCATAACTATGCTAAAAAAACCAACAATAAGTCATTACATCAATTTAAAAATTCTATGGCACAGGG
>JASFYV010000220.1:0-10383 GCA_045046925.1 Candidatus Marithrix sp.
ATTACTTATTTGTCTTTGGGCTTTTACATTTTTGGCAAATTGAGTTCATTTCTTTCATTTGTCTATTTTACCAGTAATTATAGTTTAAGCCCAGTACCTTCTATCCTCATCTCATCAGATTAAATTTTGAATCTTCTATATTAAGTATTCTAGATTGTATATACTAGACATTATTCCTAAATAACGAAAGTAATATAGTTATGTATAATTGTATTAACGACGTAAAATTGACCATATACAATTAATTACGGATTTTATGTAGGATGTAATGAGTTTACGAATTACATCTTTCGAGTCACGATACACGATTGATGCAATTCATTCTGCATCCTTATATATCTTAGGAAAGATGTCTAATCTATCCAATTGGGAAGTGCTATATATCTCAAGTTTTTTCATGAATTGGCATTCTTTTTCCAATAGCTACCGTACTGATAACTAATAACGCAAATACAATTGTTATAGTATCTAACGCTTCATTTACTAACCAAGCTGATGCAATTATAGTTATAAATGGTTGTATAAGTTGAGCTTGACTTACTCTAGCTATTCCACCTAATGCTAATCCTTTGTTCCATAAGAAGAAACCTAATAATTGGCTAACTAAAGCTAAGTATAAAAAACCTAACCAGATATTAATAGGAATAGTAAATGCCTCTTGTGGCACTTTAATCCATGCTGGTATAATTATAAATGGTAATGATATTACTAATGCCCAACATATTACCTGCCATCCTCCAATCTCCTTAGATAATTGTCCTCCAACAGCATAGCCAATAGCAGCACTTATTATAGCTCCCAGTAAAGCAAAATCACCAATATGGAATGAGCTAACTCCATAAAATAATGAGTAGATTATAACAATAGCACTTCCCATTACTCCTGATAGCCAAAATCCCATCGATGGTCGTTCATTAGAAATCATAACGCCTACAATAGCTGTTGCTAAAGGTAATATTCCCAAAACAACTCCTCCATGAGAAGCTGGAACTGTTTGCATAGCCCATGCAGATAAAACTGGAAAGCCTATTACCACACCAAAAGCAATGATTATAAGCTTAGATAATTGTTTTTTATTTGGAATTGGTGGTTTGGTAATAACTAGTAATAGAGCTGCAAATATTGCCGCAACAACAGCACGCCCCAAGCCAATAAATATAGGGTCAAAATATTCAATAATATAGCGAGTTGCAGGCAATGTTAGACCAAAAGATATAACACCAAGTATTCCTAACAACATTCCTTTAGATTCTTTTTGCAGTATCATAGATTATAGTAAATATCAATTAATTGTAATAGGCTTGGTACTATATATTAAAGTTTACGCATTGGTTTGGACAGTTTTAAAATGTAGTTGCATCTGGAAAAGCTAACTTATTTGACATATAACATTTCTCAATTGGATAGATTACATTAATATTAAATAACCTGAGTTCGACGTAAGAATATAATAATTTCAATATCGTTCCCAAATTTTATTTGGGAACGCATTGCTTCAGAAGCTCTGCTTCAAATTAATTTAAAAATGAATGATATTTTTTGGTATATCTAACGTTTTCCATTTTGCCATTCGGTTAAGGCTTTTTTTATATCCTTTTTAACCTTAGCTCGCTGGCTAGATTTAAGTTGGATATGAACTCCACCTTTACGTAAAACTGGCATTCTGGCTATAGAATTTCGTATCTTAATCATAATCTATTAACCTTTTACACATACGACTTGTTTTAAGGTATGTACTGCTTCCACTAAATCATTTTGATTCTGCATAACTTCATCAATAGATTTATAAGCTCCAGGAATTTCATCCACCACACCTTTATCCTTACGGCATTCAACACCTTGTGTTTGAATCTCCATATCTCTATGAGAGAACTGTTTTTTAGCAGCAGTACGGCTCATTTTTCTACCAGCACCATGCGAACAAGAACAAAAAGAATCAGGATTACCTTTTCCTCTAACAATATAAGATTTAGTTCCCATGCTACCAGGAATAATACCTAATTCTCCCAATCCAGCTCGAATTGCACCTTTCCTAGTTAAAAAAACCTGCTCTCCAAAATGTTCTTCCACAGCTACATAGTTATGATGACAATTTATAGTTTCATTAGTAATATCAAACGGTTTTAATACCTTGCGTAAAGATTCAACAATCAAGCTCATCATCTCTTTGCGATTGAACAGAGCATATTCTTGAGCCCAATGTACTGCTTCTACATAGTCAGCAAAATATTTAGTTCCTTCAGTGAAATAAGCCAAATCTTTATGTGGCAATTGAGCAATATGTTGTTCCATATCTTTTTTAGCCAAACCAATAAAATACCGACCCATAACATTACCAATTCCTCGGCTACCAGAGTGCAACATTATCCACACGTCTTGATTCTCATCTAAACAGATTTCAATAAAATGATTACCACCACCTAAACTACCTAACTGTTGAGTCCAAGTTCGATAGATATTTTTCATCATCTTAATGATGGTTGGATGCTTGGGTAAAATTTTCTCTTCCAATACTTTATTAAGAGTTATGATAGTAGAATTTTTGGCCTTAATAGACTTGTGCATAGCAAATCCAACTGGAACTGCTTCCTCAATTGCCAAACGAACCTTTTTAAGACTGTCTGGTAAGTCTTTGGCCTTTATCGATAGACGAGTGGCGTTCATTCCACAATTATGCACAAAAACTCCAGCCGATAAAGCAAAATTTCCATACTCAGGTACTGTTAAACAGTAAACATCCGCTTTTTGCTCAATAAATTCAACAGATTTAACTTTATGATTATAGCCATGTACAAAACGTTTATGGGAATTTAATCTTAAATGCCCTTGTATTTTTATACCACAATCTGGACATTCGCATTCTTTTAGTAATAGACGTTGTGCATTTTCTCGGCTTTTGGTACGCCCTTTCGTACTCTTATTATAAGCAATAAGAGCCGTTCTACCACGCTTTCCATTATCTGCAACAGCCATCTTAAAATGCTCAGGATTTTCTGTCATATAACGAGTAATATTTTTACTGCCACGTTTTGCAAAATATTCATGACCTTCTATTGTTTTAGCTTTTTTAGCCAAAGCAGCTTTACGTTTCATTTCAAATTCTGGAGATTGCCAATAGGTATTACGTTCAACTAATGAACGATGATAAGAAGAATGATCTCCATTACCCATAAACATCAAATTATTTGGATGATTATTACTTTCATTAAAATCAATATGATGAATAATTGTTTTTTGTCCTTTGAAAGAAGGAATATCTCCTAAAATTCCACTACGTGCAAGTGACCAATGAAATCGTTGTTTAGTACCAGTTACAGGCTGTTTAACAATCCGATAACCATCATTATCAGTACGACTATAAAATGGCATTAGAGATGTCATAGTTTGCAAATTTTTTGCTTCACACCATTTACCATCTCTTAACATAAATTGATGATCAGGTGTACACAAAATTTCAGTATCATTGTCTAATACGATTCTCATTAAAGAAGCATTTTTACGGGTTAATTTTGCAGTTGCTTTAGCTCCAGTAATTTTCTGATCTTTATCAATACTGTATATCCAATGTTCACCTTTTTGTTCTGCTAATTCTTTAAGTGTTGCTTGTGTACCGTTAAGCAAAGGTATTTTAGTTTCACCAATAAAACACCCAATATCTACGCCGATTGCAGCAGGAATAATTGCTCCTTTGGTTGGAATAACTGAACCAATGGTTGCACCAATTCCCATATGTACATCTGGCATAGCCGCAATATGACTGTGAATAAAAGGTAATTTTGAAATATTAGTCAATTGATCCAAAGCATGAGATTCTACTTCATGAGTATAAATCTTCACTGGAACTTTACCTTTATTTAAAACTAATTTAATAGGCATAAAATAATCCCTTGTTTAAAAACCAAAAAAGCCTCAACCAACGATTGTCGGCCAAGGCTTTAATAAACACGAGATTTCCCTATGGAAGACAATCAATAGATGTCTCCCAATTAAGAAGAATCTATTAAATTAGTTGTAATTGTTCAAGAAGCTTTTGCATAAATATCTCGTGTTTAAAATTAGAAAGTTAAATTGGAAACGAATTATACTCTTTAATAAAACAATGTCAAGTGCTAATTTAATTATTTTTAGATTTGAAATAAAACATTAACTTACCTTCACTTGTGATGATTCTTTCTACATTTACTTTAAATATATTACTCATTATGTCATCAGTTAATATCTGATTTGGAGAACCGTGAGCAATGATATTACCTTGGTTTATTAGAATAATATTGTCGGCATAACGAATTGCTAAATTAATATCATGAATTGATAAAATTATAGTGTGGCCTTCAGTTACCAATTCCTGTAATAATTCTAGTATTTCAATCGCATGGGATATATCAAGACTAGCTGTAGGTTCATCTAATAAAATTATATTGGCTTGAGTGGCAAGACTACGAGCAATTATTACTCGCTGCATTTCACCACCTGATAACGTAGTTACTAATCTGTCAGCAAGATGACTGATATCAGTTCTTTTCATCGCTTGCTTAACATGCTCAAGTCCTGTTATTGGTTGAAAGCGTCGAAGATGTGGATTACGTCCCATCATAACTATATCTTTTACAGTAAAAGCAAAATTAATATTACTGTTTTGAGGTACAAAAGTTAGTTGTTTAGCTAGTTCAATCCGCTTAAATTGGTGAAGATTGTTTCCATTAAGAATTACTTTGCCTTCTGTTGGTTGCCATAATCCTGCTAATAATTTTAATAAGGTAGTCTTGCCTGCTCCATTAGGCCCAATTAATACGGTAAATTTGTTCTTAGGTAATTTTAAGGAAACATTTCGTATTAACCAATGTTCTTCAATTTTTATTCCGACTTGTTGTACTTCTAAACTATTCATAACTTAATAAATAAACAAGGGTTTTAATGTAATTAGTGCTGAAAATCAACATAACCTGTTGAGTTTCAGCATATTATTGTTTAAGTCAATAATATACAAACATAAAATGCGGAGTTTCACATTTTTTAAACTAATAAATCTGTTGATTTTCAGCATATATTTTATCTATTTTTGTTAAATACTTGTTAATTTAATTACTTATAAAATGGCATAGTATTTGTATGTTTATAAAAAATGTTCAATAAATTCTACTTGAATTTTGACCAAATTAAAATCAAGTAAAATTCTGTTTTATATATTCACAGTTTTATGTTGCAAAAATTCGATTTGGGTATTTTTACGTCAAAAATTGGATTTTTTTGGCTGGCGGGAAAAAGTGCTATTAGAATGCCTGCATATTTAAACTATTTGAAAGATTTTTATAGAAACACCTCTCACAGCATTTTATTTATAAAAATCTATTTCTTTAACCTGTAAGTTTATTAGGAAAAACTTAGTATGAAGCAACCAAATAACACTTGTGTTAATGATAGTGCAAAATTCAAACCAAATCAAGCTAAAAATACTTTTATTATTTCTGAGTTGTCAGGTTCTTTGCAAGATATTTTGGACAGCTTGCGAAAGTTATCGACAAGAAACCGTTGTATTGTTAGTGTTAAAACTATCGTTAAAATTTCTGGATATGCAAGGTCTACGGTACAACTGGCCTTGAAAAAGTTGGAGGCGAAGAAATACATCCAAATTAACTCTTGTAGTAGTGAGGAGAAGGGAAATCAACCAAATTGTTATGTCTTAATAAATGAGGCTAGGGGGGTATGATTTAGTTTGACGAATTTATAGTGGTCGTTTAGACTGGAAGTTGTAGCATTTATTTCTCATAAGTAAATTTTAGGCAGAAGTTGTCGATATTCTAGATCGGCAACTTCCTTCCATTTTATTTACTTTAAACTCTATAAACTTGGGAAAGTAAAAAAATGAAAAACTCATTTTATCTATAAGAAGTGATTTATTTTCAAGTCTAGTTGATTGTAAATCTTTTTCTGTAGTAAATCCTTTTAAAGTTGTTATGTTTGTTGTTCTTGTCGTGGGTATGATAGCAACCCATTTTTCTTATGCTGATGAGCAAAATAAACCACCCGTTGCTGTTATAGACGTTACTCCAAATTCAGGAGATATGCCTTTAACTGTTAATTTGGATGCTACCGGTTCTTACGATTCGGATGGCAATATTGCAAGTTATACTTGGATATCAGGTGATGGCCAAAAGGCTACTGGTGTTCAAGCTCAAATGACTTTCTCTGTTAAGGGCATTTTTGCAATTGACCTTATTGTTGTAGATAACAATGGTACAGTTGCTGAAAAAATTGCTTTGGTATCGGTTGGTAAAGTTGGTTGTGCAGGTTAAACTGCTTACAATCTTGAAACTGGTACTGTCTACTTACCTTTTGTTGATTTGGCTATTGCTCCTTCTATAGTTGATGTTACTAAACCAGTAATAGTCATTGATACATTAGAAGGTGATTTAAAATTAAATCTTACTGATGGCTTGATTGATATTACTCGAATTGGTAATGTAGTTTCTGAAGATAAAAGCCCTTCTTGTCATGCCAATTATGTTCAAGATACGAAAATCTTAACAATTCCTAGAGTTGATATTCCAGTAATATCTCCAATGAATGGAACTCCTACACTTTTGGGTACTGATACTCTTTCTTGTATGGCAAAATTATCAGACCAAGGCAATTCTCTGCAATTACTTGGATGTTCAGTTATTATTCCAATTGATGAATCTCAAGAGTCTGCTGATACTGAAGAATCTAATGATGATGCACAGTCTGAAGAACCTGCTGATGATGCACAATCTGAAGAATCTGCTGATGATGCACAATCTGAAGAATCTGATGATGATGCACAATCTGAAGAACCTGCTGATGATGCACAATCTGAAGAATCTGATGATGATGCACAGTCTGAAGAATCTGATGATGATGCACAGTCTGAAGAACCTGCTGATGATGCACAATCTGAAGAATCTGATGATGTTGAGAAATTAGCAAAGCCAAATAATGTTGAAGAGTCTGAAAAATCTGACAATTCTGCTGATAATCCAAGCAATATAAATATCAGTATCAATCTTAATAATGGTAATTCTATCAATGTTAATAATGAAAATGCTAGTTCTAGTGGTAGCAGTAACGAAAATTCTAGCGAGAATGCTAACTCTAGTGGTAGTAATAGCGAAAATACTAACGACAATGACAACCGTGAAATTAACAAAAATGGTGATCAAGGTGGCAGTGCTATTATCGTTGTTAAAAAACCACAATTTCAATCTATACCAATATCTGGCAGTGCGATAGATTTTGGTAAAGTGTTTGTTAATACAACATCTGATTCTAAAACTGTGGCGATTATGAATGCTGGAAATGCTGATTTGAATATAAGTTATATCGGTATTACTGGCACTGATTCAAACAGCTTTACGGTATCACCTACTACATCTTTTGTTATAGATGCCAATTCAACAGATAATCATGTATTAATAATTACATGCAATCCTTCGGATACTGGAGATTTATCTGCTAATTTGGAATTGATGAGCAATGCCTCACAAAGTATTTATAAGTTATCATGTACTGGTAAATCAGAAGAACTAATTGAAGAACCAGTTGAAGAACTAATTGAAGAACCAAGTTTTTATTCAATTCCAGAGACTGGTAAAATTATAGATTTTGATAGTCTAACTGTTGGTAATGTTTCTGCTCCCAGAACTGTTACTATTATGAATCAAGGCACTGGAGAGCTAAAAGTTGAACATATTAGTATTGATGGAACGAATGCTAAAGATTTTAGTATATCCTCTGTAGAACCTTTTACCATACCCGGTAATTCCTCTTCCAAACAAGAATTAGACATAACATGTTCTCCTTCTACCACTGGAGTGCATCTTGCTACTTTGTATTTGGTAACTAATGATGGTAATTTTAATTATGATATGTCTTGTGATGGTCTTCCCATTATTATTGATGATACTGACCCAGAAAAAGCAATTTTTGGCTCTATTCCAGCAGTAGGTAATTCTATTTCTTTGAGTAGTGTCACTGTTGGTACAACTTCATCTAGCCAAACAATTACCATTTCTAATGGTGGTGATGGTGATTTGAATGTTAAAAATATCAGAATTGAGGGCAGTAGTGAGTTTTCTGTCTCACCGATAACTGATTTTACTATTTCTGCTAATTCATCAGATACACGTATGTTGCAAGTTAATTGTACGCCTACTAATGAAGGTAATTTTAGTGCTAGTTTAGTTCTTGATGCAGAGAATGTTAGTAAGACTTATCTGTTGTCTTGTGTTGGTACGGAAATAGTTGAAGAAATAGCTGTTTTTGATTCTAGTCCGAAATCAAGTGCTAATATAAACTTTGGTAATACTGCTGTTGGTACAACTTCATCTAGCCAAACAATTACTATTTCTAATAAGGGTAATAGTGAGTTGGTAGTTGATGGCTTTGGAATTGCTGGTAGTAATGCTTTCCAAGTAACTTCTCCTACTTCTTTGCATATTGGAGCGTCGAAACAGGAAACTATTGTGTTACAGTGTTCGCCGAATAAAGCTGGTAATGTCAGTGCTACGCTGAATTTAAATACTAATGATGCTAACTCTTCAACTGTTAGTTATTCTCTTGTATGTGATGGTACAGAAGACAAACAACCTATTTTTGAATCTAACTATGTTGATAGTGAAATTATAAATTTAGGCAAAATTGTTGTTAATGATAGTGTTACTAAGGATGTTAATGTAATGAACGCTGGTAATGCTGATTTGGTTGTTAAACAAGTTACCATTAAAGGCGAACATGCAAATGTCTTTACTGTGCCGACTGATCCTTTCACAGTGTCTACTGATTTATTAGCCAAACAAACTTTAACTGTTACTTGTAAACCTTCTGAAAAAGGAGAATTTACAGCAACTTTAGAGTTGATGACTAATGACCCAATTAATGAACGTCCAAGTTATAAGTTGTCTTGCGAAGGTCAACCGAAAATTGTTTGCTCATTAATTAATTTTGACCCGGTGGGTAGAAGTGATAGTGTTATTGCTTCATTGGGATTTGGTTATGACAAAGGTCGGGATTTACATAAACCACAAAGTTGCTTAAAAGGTGATAACAATCAAGTTGGTGGTGAAACTGCAAAAATTGATTTTACCTTGATTAATGGTTACAAGCAATTAAAACGTGATTTAAATCTTTCAGCAGAATTAAACGTAAATGCGAAAGTGTTTAAGGTCAATGCGAGAACTGAATTTGCAATGAGCCATCAGGATACTAGCTTGTCTAAATCAATGTTCCTTAAATCTGAAGTGTTTGCACATCAGCAATTTAACCAACAAGGATTAAGTGAGTTTGGGCAGAAGATGCTTGATAATGGTGAGCAATGTTTTATCAGTGCTTGCGGTGATAGTTTCCTTTATCAAACAGATATTGGTGGTCGCTTGGTTATTGCAATGAAATTTGATTTCACTAGTGAAGAAAGTAAGAAGTCATTTTTCGCTGAATTAGGAGCTTCATACAAAGCGGTTGACATCAAGGCTGCGGTGAAAAAGGTAAAAGAATCTGTTATTAAAGGCAGTTCAATTACAGTTAGAGCAGAGCAAATTGGTGGTAGAGCAAGTGATTTAGCTAAAGTTTTTGGTACTAGTTCACCCATCGTTTCTTGTTCGTTAAATACGATTAAGGAATCTGGTGAGGGTGATTCTTGTATTGAGAAGGCAATGAAAAATGCTATTGCTTATGCCAGAGATGAATTTGCTCCAAATGTTGGGTCTAAGCCTCATGTGTTGGATTTTACAACTATGAAGTATTCCAGTGCTGGAGTGCCAATTGTGTTGGAAAATGTGCCAATGGATATTATCTCTGCAAGGAATAAGCTTGCTAGTAAGTATCAGAAGCAATATCGTGATTGGATGTTAGCTGAAGCTTGGTTGAATGGTGAGTTTAAGGATGACTTTATTTGTAGAGGGAATACTACTCGCTCTGTTCGCTTTGGTTTAATAGAATTAATGATTGCAACAGGTACAAAAGAAGAAACCTTAAATAAGGTTGCGAATGAACCAGCAATTCCTAAACTGGATTGTATTGAGTATCTAACAGATATTAAGAATGCTATACAGACAAACCTTGCACTTATCCGTAATGCTGGTTTATGGTGCTTTAGTGACTTGACTAAGTGTTTTGATAAGCATGAAGAGGCTTATAACAGCTTGAAAACGTATGACCAAGATTGGTTGTATGGGATTAAGGTTGTTGAGAAGACAAATACACTTGAAAAATCAGTAAGTGAGAAAAATAATTTATCTTTTTACAAAAAGAAAGAATGGAATGAAAAACCAAAACGGGCAGTGGGCTTCGACAGTTAAATCCTAGATAAAATGTCAGATTATTCCAAAGAAATTAGACTAAAAATTAAGCGAAACGTTGGGTTAAAATATC
>JASFYV010000221.1:0-14778 GCA_045046925.1 Candidatus Marithrix sp.
ATTAACATAATTCTGTAGCCAATATTCAGAAACTTCAACAACCCTTGCAATACCAGCTAATGGGATTTTTTCTAACAATAATTTGTCAATTAAATCCTTATTTTCTTGAAAAATACAGTTTATTGGCAGCTCACACAAACTGTCTGTTACAATCTTTGCAGGCATATTGTTGTTTTCCATTGTGGATGCTTCAATATTACATTTTCTTAATTGCTGGTTGGACAATTCTTTTCCCCTAGATATTTTACACCACCACTTTCTTTAAGACTACCGATTATTTTAGTAACAGATTCAACTTGCAAGATAGTTCTAAAGATGAGTTGGTACAATTGCTGGTGTAAAACTTCATGTATTGATTGGTTATTTCATTTTCATCCAAAGAACTAAACTTTAATTTTGGTATTTTCCATTAGTATTAAACAAATTTCCTGAGGTTTTAATTGGTTCAGTACTTCAGGAAAATGGCTTCTAATATAATTTTTTAGCTTTTACCAAAATAATATTTTAACAATGGAATTAATTTAACTAAATATTCCCATTATTACCAAATAGACCACCACCAACGTAACCAACGGCTAACTCGTCTTCTCCGCTCCATCATATTATCTTTATAATAACGAATAGCTTTAAGCGTACCATCTTTTTCATATTCTTTACTTTTACCATTTAAACGGCCTTTATCATCAAAATCTGAATGCACTAGCCATTTTTCGCCAGTGCTATAAAAAATAGTTGCCGAAACTGGTTCACCATTTTTAAATAGCCAATCTCCCTGCAATCTACCATTAATATAATAACCTTTAGCACTGCCTTCTTTTTTATCTGCTATATAATTTCGTTCTGCTTTCTTTTTACCATTACGATGAAATTCTATCTCTAATCCTTCCCGTTTTCCATTAATCAAAGTACGTTGTCGAAAACGTTCACCAGTTGGATGGTATTCTATTTTATATTCAATCTTCTGCCCATCTTCATATTTTAATTCATATTCCAAATCGCCATTTCGCCGAAATCTTCGTTTACTAACTAATTTACCAGTTCTATATTCATGTTCTGATTTAAGTTCACTAGTTTCATAAAATTCTTTAGTAATACCATGTAGTTGGCCACTACGATATTTGTATTCAAATTGAATTGAGCCATTATCATAATATTTTTTTTCATCTGCTGCAAACGCAGAAACTATTAACACTATAGTTAACAGAATTACTTTAATAAATAATTGCATAGTATTATCCTAAAAATATAATGACCTGCAAGGTATCAAAAACCTGACAGGTCTAAGACTTAACGATATTGTGAATCAAGCAATCTATCTGCTGCTAACTGTGGTTCTAGTTTATCTCCAGCAGCCAATAAATCCTGTTTTGTCATCAATAAATCGCTACTTTGTTCCCCACAATATTCAAATACTCGAGTTTCAACAATAGCATCTACTGGGCAAGATTCTTCACAATAACCACAAAAAATACATTTAGTTAAATCAATATCATACCGAGAAGTACGTCGAGAACCATCAGCACGTTGTTCAACTTCAATAGTGATTGCTAATGCAGGACAGGTAGCCTCGCATAATTTACAAGCAATACAACGTTCTTCCCCATTAGGATAACGTCGTTGAGCATGCCGACCTCGAAATCTGAATGATTGTGGAGTTTTTTCATCTGGGTATTGTACCGTAATTTTACGCTCAAATAAATACTTCCCAGTTACTCTTAAACCCTTAATTAATTCTAATAAAAATAATCGTTTAAATAAATCTGTAATCGTTTTCATTATATTTTCCTCATGCAAACCAAGGTGGCAGTTCTAATAATATCAGTAAACCTAACACTACTATCCAGACCAAAGTGATTGGGATAAATACCTTCCAACCTAATCGCATAATTTGATCATAACGATAACGTGGGAAAGTTGCTCTAGTCCATAAGAAAAAGAATAATACAAACGCTATTTTAGCTCCAAACCAAAATATGCCTGGTAAAAAGGAGAAGAAATATCCTAAAACTGGGATGCCTTCAAATGGGGATAACCAACCACCTAAGAAAAAGATAGTCACTAATGCAGCAATTAAAATCATATTAGCGTATTCAGCAAGGAAAAATACCGCAAATAACATCCCCGAATATTCTACATGAAAACCAGCTACAATTTCTGATTCACCTTCTGCTACATCAAATGGAGCCCGATTAGTTTCAGCTAAACCAGATATGAAATAAACAATAAATAATGGAAATAATGGTATCCAAAACCAATGTAAAAAACTACCTTGTTGAGCCATCACAATTTCACTTAGGTTCAAGCTACCAGCCGCCATTAATACTCCAACCAATGCAAAACCCATTGCTATTTCATAGGAAATAATCTGGGCAGTGGATCGCATTGCACCTAAGAAGGCGTATTTAGAGTTAGAAGCCCAACCTGATATCATAATTCCATATACTCCAATGGAAGTCATTGCTAAAATATAGAGTAAACCAGCATTAATATCGGATAATACCCAACCATCAGCAAAAGGTATTACTGCCCAAGCTGCTAAAGCCGGTGCTAGGCATAGAATTGGAGCTCCTATGAATAAGAATTTATCGGAATTGGCCGGAATGATGATTTCTTTAAACATCAATTTAATCGAGTCGGCTATTGGTTGCCCAAAACCACGTAAGTTTCTTATACCCGGTAATATAGATAAATTGACCCGATTTGGACCAATCCGTACTTGCATGAAGCCAATAATCTTACGTTCTGCAAGAGTTAAGTACGCTACACATGCCATTATTGGGAACACGATGATTAAAATTTTAACCACTGTTATAAATAAGTAATATATTGATTCAATCATAATTTTTTAAACTGGGAGAATAAATATTTAAATGTGTAGTAAGTAAAATTGTCCACTAATTTAATTAAGGAAAATTTATTATAATAGAAATTAAACAATTTGTACATTATGACTGCTATTAAAATATATTTCTTTGTTGTTTTATGAATGATATATTATAATTTAGTGATAGTTGATCAGTAGAGTATTATATTTATTACCATAACCAATATATTATAATGAGAAATATAAAAATGCAAAAGAGTATTTTATCTGATGATAATGCAGAGAGAAAAGTGTTACATAAAACTAGAATTTCAACCGGCACACATAATTATTTTTTAGAATTAAAAGAATCTGATAATGGAAGTAAATATATTGTTATCGATCAAACAAGTCGTTCTGGGAATAACCAATATTCAAGTGTGAAAATGCGGATATTTGAAGATGAAATTTTAGAATTCCACCGCCAATTTAAGAAAATGGTAAAATTAATGGTAGAAGATGATTTATAATAGGCATACCCAATTAGCAATGTTCTTCTATATATTAAATTAGCATCATTCCCAACAAAGATGTCCAATACAATAATAAGTTAAGGAAATGAGGTTTTTGGAGTTCAAAGCATCGGCTTTGTAAATATTTAATCTATAAGTTAATAATATCAAAAGTTTTGCTTTGGACTCCAGAAAAACTCGCTTAATTTAATGGTAACATTTGGATATGCAACATCGACAGGATTATCAAACCTATATTATTTAGATATATTAATAATTTTTGTGATAGATTAATCGGTAAGTTTAATTCCATAATCACCAAATAATTTGTGTAAATCAGCAGAAATATTTTTAGGAATACTAATTTTTATTTCAACTCCAGCTTCTCTAAATTCTTGTATTAAGAATTCAAGAGCTGATTTATTAAAGCTCTTAACTAATGTCTGTTCCAGTATCTTTGATGATTTAGGAATTAGAACTAGTTCATCTGTTCGAATAATTATTTGTTCATAACTCGCTAATATAATGGTAATACTTACAATTAATGTGACTCGAAAGATGTAATTCGTAAATTCATTACATCCTTGTATAATAGACCATAATTCTAGTAGCCAACCTCACCCTTCGCCTCTTAACTTAGGAAAGATGTCTAGTTTTTAAACGTGATACTAGTTGTTATAATTCTTTCTTCAGCTTGAATAGCCTCTCTGTAACATATATGCTTCTCGCACTGTATCTGGATCAGCCTCTGGTGAATTCTGATTGGCTAAAATATTTAACCAATGTTTATCATCTTGTTTCAACATGATTTCTATTATTAATTATTTTCTTTAGAAAGATAACTATTTATCTTTGTCAAACTTAGGTTAAACCCAGAACATCCATACCAGAAGACTGAGGCTTTACAATTCCTTTCTCTGTTACAATAAAATCTACCAATTCAGCTGGAGTAACATCAAAAGCTGGATTCCATGCTTTCGCACCAATGGCAGCGATATTTTGCCCCATCAAAGTTAACACTTCTTCTGTTGCTCGGTTTTCTATTTCAACTTGACTGCCATCAGTTAAACTCATATCTACAGTTGAAGTTGGAGCAACTACCATAAATTTAACTCCATGTTGCCTAGCTAAGATAGCTAAACCATAAGTACCAATTTTATTAGCAACATCGCCATTAGCAGTAATTCGATCTGAACCAACAATTACCCAATCAACCATTTTTCTTTGCATTAATGAGGCAGCAGCACCTTCAATTGATAAAGTAACTGGAATATTATCTTGCAATAATTCCCAAGCAGTTAGACGAGAACCTTGTAACCAAGGTCTAGTTTCATCAGCATAAACTTCAGTAATTTTACCAGCAGCATAACCACTACGAATCACTCCTAATGCGGTTCCATAACCACCAGTAGCCAAAGCCCCAGCATTACAATGAGTTAGCACTCGACAATTATTTGGTAATAATTCCGCCCCTAGCTCACCCATCCTATAATTAGCATTAATATCTTCTTGGTGAATACGTTTAGCTTCTTCCAACAAAGTTGGTACTGGATCACCGTTAATAGCATTAAACTTAGCTTGCATTTGTTTTAAAGCCCAAACCAAGTTAACCGCAGTTGGGCGAGCTTGAGCCAATTGTTGTAAATCATTGTCTATGATAGTCTGCCAATTTGCATTAGATTTAGCATAGGCATCTCTGGCCGCTAAGACTACTCCATAAGCTGCGGTGATACCAATTGCTGGAGCACCACGTACTACCATATCTTTAATAGCTTTAGTGACATCAGCAATCTGCTCTAATATCATTATGGTTTGTTCATGGGGTAATTTACGTTGATCTAGTAGATGTAACTGTTCATTATGCCAATTAACTGGGCGAACAGTATCATATTGATGGTTCATGGTTATAAAAATCCTAGTAAAGCTTTTTAATGTGGTAATTTAGGTCAAAGTATATTATAAACTTTATGAGATAAAATACTTATAAGAGTTTCTCGTTTATATAAAGCACATAAACCACCCATATCCTTCCGCTTGCTTAATAATTCAGTTTAAAGTGATTTATGAAAAATTATCCATATACCTGTCCTGGTTCTAACTCTGGTAATATTCTCTAGTGAAATATTAAACAAGTCAGCATTCATACTACATACTTCAGATATGGTAGGGGCAAACCTATGTGTTCGCCCTGTTTAATAGTATTAACCACCTTTAGTCCCGGAGGAAACAAGGTAAGGTTGAATTTAATTAAAAACCACTATGCCATTTTATACGTGGACTCTACCTGTTCTAAACCACTAATACAAACATCCAAATCTTTTAGCTTTCCATCTTCAATATCATATATCCAACCATGAATCACTAGTTTTCTACCAGATTTCCAGGTATTCTGCACAATTGTGGTATTACACACATTAGCAACCTGCTCAATCACATTCTTCTCACAGAGAAAACGGAATTTTTCCTCTTCATCTTGTAAGTTATCCATTTCTGTTATATAACGGCGATGAATATCTTTAATATGTCGTAACCAAATGTCAATTAAACCATACTGACGAGCCCCTAAAGCCGCTTTAACTCCACCACACCCATAATGTCCACAAACAATAATATGCTTAACTTGTAATACTTCAACTGCATATTGCATAACTGATAAACAATTTAAATCAGTATGAACTACAAGGTTAGCTATATTACGATGAACGAATATCTCTCCTGGTAATAAATCAACTATTTGATTCGGTGTTACTCGACTATCAGAACAACCTATCCATAAATACTCTGGTTTTTGTTCCCTAGCAAGCCCACTAAAAAAATTTGGGTCTTCCTCGGTTATCTTTTTAACCCAGCCTTTATTTTTTTCAAACAGTTCATTCAACTCTCTCATAATATTTAACTCTTTAGATACAGATTGATATTCAGGTTATTGTTTTAACTGTAATCTTTGTAAACTCTTTTTTACATAATTATTACTAGGATTAATAGCCAATACTTGTTGGTAAAATTTAATTGCTTTTTCAGGTTGCCCTAAAACCTCTAAAATACTAGCTAAATTAATTCTAGCTTTCAAGTTTTGTGGATATACCTGTAAAGCTTGGCGATAAGCAGATTCGGCTTGTTTATAATACTGGCTAGATTTTGATGGAGATTTACGACCTAATTCAAAATAAATATTACCTTTATTCACTAAAAATTTTGCTTGGTCAAAAGGCCGTAAGTTCCTCTTAGCAGCTAGAGAATTATTAATCCATTGCAAGGCTTTAGCATATTGCCCTAAGGACTTATTAGCAACTACCAAATTAATGGCTGTTTCAGTAGTTACAGAGATTGATTTAGTTCCATTTGGATTTTTAGTCTCTATAATAGCTTTGTTTAAAGCCTTAATGCTTTTCTTAAAAGTAGCAATACTTTGTTCAATTAAACCTTGTTTCTGTTCTTTTTTACCTCTTATAATCAAATGCTTGCCTAGTATAATCCAGCCTCGTTGTTTATTTGGAGATTGTTCCACATTATGTTGCCATAATTCTACTGGATTACGCCACATTTGATTACGTGACCAAGTTGTACCACTTAAAAAAATTAACAATATTACAGTAACAATTGCAGTTTTATTAATGGTCAACCAACGTGGTAATTGTACTACTAATAGCCAAGCACATACAATGGCTAAACCTAAATTTGGTAAATAAGTTCGATGTTCAAATATAACATCCCGAATTGGTAAAATGCTAGATTCCACCAAATGAGTTAAATAATAAAACAAAATAGCAAAAGATATTAGTGCAAATCTGCGTAAACCATATATAGCCAATCCCAATATTAATAAATGACCTATCAACGCAAAAATTGGCTCGCTATCCATTAATCTAGCTATAAAATGATAATTTTCATTGTCAGAAAAAAAACCTTTTACCATTAAAATTTTGTTGTCATAATCAATATGAGAGCTTGCCGACCAAAAAAATAAGCTAATATAAATCCATAAAACTGACATTTGAGTAGCTAGATATGCAGTTCGAGAAATGCTATTAGTCTCTCTAGTTAAATTATCTACTGTTTGTAAAAATGGTATATTATCAAACAATATTTTTTGAATTGCCGGATATTGTTCTAACATTAACCAGAAAACAATAAACCCAATTCCAAGCCCAACCAAGATTTGTATACCACGTATTCGTACTTGATAAGATTGAAAAAATATTAACTCGATGAATAATAAAGATATTGGTAGAGTTATAGTATTCTGTTTAGTAAAAAATGCTAATAATATGAACAAAATACAGGCTATACTCCAACTAAACCTAGATATATTATTAGAACTCAATCGAGCTTGAACAAAACAAGTCATTGTAGCAAGATAGAATAACGCTGCTAATGATGCTAACCGTTGTACTATGTATGTTACACCTTGAATTTGTAATGGATGCAATACAAAAATTAATGTAACTACCAATGGTAACCAACGTTTAGCTTCATCTGACAAAATATTATTTAAAGTTGGACTGTGTACCAAACCACGTAGCAAACCTAATATTGCTAAACCAGCCAAAAAATGAATTATAATATTAACAATATGATAACCAAATACCTGAAATTGGTGTATCTGATAATTCAATACAAAACTAATATAAGCAACTATGCGTAAAGCTGAAAAGTTCCATAATTCTGCCAACGTACCTTGCCAATTATAAATGATATAATTTTCTCGAATTGAAGAAAAATCATCTAAATAAAACGGTACATCTAAAGTATGACCATAGGTTAAAATAACGATAAATGTTAATATTAAAACCTGTATGTTCCATTTAGTTAATTTATTAAAATCCCAATTACTCATTTAAGTTTCTCGACCTTAATAACGAAGTTACACAAACCTTATAAAATATATTTAATGTAGGATGTAATGAGTTTACGAATTACATCAAATAAGTTAAATTTACTGATAATGCAATTCGTTTCTCATTGCATCCTACATGTTTAGTAACTTCAGTTAATAATTATAGAATTCACATATTGCCAATATTGATTAATTTTAAATTCAAGTTTTAATTATTATAATAGTTTTTTAAAGCATTTCACGAATATGAGGTTCTGCTCGATGAAATAATACCCAAGCTGGAGCTAATAATAATAGCCATAATACAACTGGTCGCCACAAATTACCATAATCCCATGGCATACCTTGAATCGCCGCATGAATCAGTGCCATTAAATCAGCGGCTGGATTAAGAATTAATATCCACTGCATTTGTTCTGGCATTTGTGAAGGCATGTATAAAATTGGAGTTAAATATAAGGTAATGGTGATTAAAAATGGGAAAAATTGACCTACATCCTTCAAAAATAAAGATATAATCGCTAACAGATAGCATAAAGGTAATAACCAAATGGCTAACAAGATTACGGTTAAAATTGCTACTGGTATAGCACTAGCCCCTTGTAATAGCCCAACTGTTATTACCATCACGGTAATGTAGAGTATAACTGATAACAGCAATGGCAAAAACGGTAAAATTATAATTGGAAATACAGCTCTTCGGTATAAACTACCAAATTCTGTTAATACAGTCATACTGCGTGATAATACATCAGCTATAAGTAGCCAAGGCAACATTCCAATTAAAAAATAATCGACAAAAGGTACTCGACCAGGAAATTTAATTTTTAGGACGATATCTAATAGAAACCAAAATCCTATAATTTGCAAAGCAGGCTGAAATAATAACCAAGCATCTCCAAATAAAGTTCCTGAAGTTCGAGTGCTAATATCACGTTTAATCAGTAAAAATAGTAAATGTCGGTGTTCATAAGCAGCTTTAAATGGCCCAAATAAACCAGCATAAGTTGCTAAAAAATAACGTTTCAGAAAATTAAATACAGTCATCGCATAATGATAACATACTTGCTAATCGATAATTAGTTTTTTGAATTTTAGATATTAAATTGAGGTTTATGTATGTTGAACAGATTAAAAATATATATATTAATTATTTTATGCTGTTTTTCCAATAATTTATTGGCAGAACGAATATTAATTCACTTATCAGAATCAACCAATATTGAACAATTAATTCAAGCAAAAAATAATCTAATATGGGATTTGCGTCCTTTGCCTTGGTTAGTATTAGAAATTCCTAATACCCGTAGCAACATACTAACTCAAGACATCGAATGGCAAGTTGATGGCCAAGGATATTTTGCAGCCAATTTATCTATTCCCAATGATCCAAACTATTCTAAACAATGGCATTTAGAAGAAATTGGGGTATTCGATTTATGGCAACAAACTCAAGGTGAAGGAGTTACGATTGCTTTGTTAGATAGTGGTATTGATCCCAACCATCCAGATTTAAAAGACAATATTTTATTCAGCCAAGGCTATGATTTTGGGGAACAAAAAGAAGAGCCTTATGATGATAATGGGCATGGTACAGCAATGGCAGGATTAATAGTCGCAAGTTGTAATAATAAAATCGGCGGTTGTGGAGTAGCACCAGCAGCTAAATTGATCCCTTATAAAATTAATAAATCTGGAGCTAATAGTTTTTTAGAGTCAGATTTAGCAGCTGCCATCAAAACTGCCGCAGATAGTTCAGCTCAAATTTTATCATTAAGTTTAGTATTAGAAGCAGAATATTCTCAAATTGTTCAAGATGCTTTGTCTTACGCTAGGTCTAAAAATAAAATTATAGTAGCTGCTGCTGGCAATTCTGGTGGGAAAGTTGCGTATCCTGCTAATATACCATGGGTTATTGGAGTTGGAGCTATTAATAAAAAAGGTCAACGATTGAATTTCAGTAATTATGGAACTAATTTATCACTTTTAGCTCCTGGTTTTAGATTGTGGACAACTTTACCCGGAACTGGTTATGCCGATTGGTTTGATGGTACTTCAGCATCGGCAGCTCTAGTTAGTGGAGTATTAGCTTTAATGGCAGTTTCTCAAACAGATATAGATGAATTAGCTATTGATTTACTTGTGAATTGCCAAGATATTAATACTCTTGGTTTTGATGAACAATCTGGATTTGGTCATCTTCGAGCAATACCTAAAAACGATGACTTAAAATTTTCGTCCACTGTAGTAAATAGAGTGTTATCATCAGGAGATATTTTGGAGTTAGATTTATCCTTACAAAATTTAATCAATGAAAACGCTAATTTATATTTACAAGTTAGCTTTCCAATTATTGATAAACGATTAAATTTATTTAAAGTTTGGAATAGTGATGACAGCGTAGAAAAAATAGCCTATAATAGCCTTTTAACAGAACCGTATCAATTAACTAATAATTTATTTTTACCTTTGTATGGTTCTTCAATGGCTTTATTAGGGGATGGGATTATATCTAGTCATATGACTGAAGGTTTTTATGAACTATCAGCTTCATTAGTTTTTGCCGATGACTCGTCATTACATACTCGAAAAATAATTTGGATAGAGTAGAAAAATTAGAATTAGGTAGGTTTAGCTATAAATTTTTTTCAAATTATTCCCCTTGTAGCACTAAATATTTAATAAAAAATTATATTTTTGTAAGTCATGTTTAATATATCAAGCTTGTAAAGTTGAACTTTTTTATATGGTAAAAAAATAAAAAAGTTATTTTAACACTTGACGACGAAATAGCAATGTGCAATATTTAATAGTAATAGTATTTAGTAATCAATCATACATTGTAATTTAATTATGGCACATGTTGTAGTATTGACACAGATACAGTTTAAGTGTATCTTTTTAGCCACAGTGGAATTTACAGATTACTGAAGTTTAAACTTTATATTGGAGATTTATTATAATGAACTTTAAGAAAACGGCATTAGCTTCAGCTATAGCACTAGCTTTGGCTGGTGGGAGCATTTTGGCCGAAACTAGCACCACTGAAGGAGCATTTATCCTTGATAAAACTACGGTTAGAGGCGGGGATATTATTAATTTATCCTTGTTAGGGTTGAATGATGCTGGAGAAGTTGATCTTTTTGGTGAACAAAAAGGTGCTGTTATTATAGCAACTGTCCGTAGTGAAATAGGTACAGTGATTGGTGGTGACACTAATCCTGGTGAGCAAGCTAGTGAAGAAGTTTCTGGTGGTAACTTTGCTGCTAATGTTAAGTATGTAAGACTAACTCAAGGTACCGGTAGAGTTCATATACAATATGAAGCTGAAACAGAAGGTACTGATTCAATTGAAGTAATCTTGCAAGAAAGAACAGCTAATCCTTCAGGTGGTGTTATTTTTAATGAAATAGCTAGAACCACTAAAACTGTTAGTGTTATTCAAGCATCATCCAGTAACCCATTGGGCTTAGATATTACTGCCTTTATCGCATCTATTTCTGATGCTAGAGGTAAGACTGATTGTATCGGTTATGGTGGGGTTAACGAATCTTGTGCCGAAAGAGATGATGATGGCAATATCATTTCAATGATGAAACCTAATGATGGCATCATGGGTGCTATGACTGCTGGTAAAGAAGGTGCTAGGATTTTTGTAGAAGCTATTAATCCTATTGCTGTAGGTGACGTTACAGTTACTCTTCGTAAAAAAGAAGGGATGATGAACCAATGTCCAGAACCAGGGGTTGCTGAACCAATTTCATACACAGCAAGAATGCAAAAAGGCTTGGCTACTGTTACTGTAGATAGTAAGGTAATAAAAGCTGGTTGGTACTATATTGAAGCAACTTTTGCCGATTTAGAAGGACAACCTTTTGATGGTGATAGTGTTGATTTATTCTATTCTGATACTGTTACAGTAGAAGGAACTGGCATTCCTAGTGGTTTAGCCTTGTGTTCTGATAAAACTGTTGTAGCTAAAGCAGAAGTTGATACTGGTGGTGCGTTTCCAAGCGGTCAAGTTTCTCAAGGAACTAAAATTAAAGCAATTGTTGTTGATGAATATGGTAACGTAACTAGCAATAATAGTGGTTCTGACATAAGAATTAGTATTCAAGATGCTAATGGTATATTCAGTAATACTGCTCTTAACTTGACTGTTCCTGATGGTGCTGCTGAAACAGTTGCTACTGATGAATCTGGCCCAGGTACTGATTCTATAGTCGGTAATGCTGCAAATGAAATTGCTATGATAGGAACAACTTCCTTAACAGCAACCGCAGTTGATAGTGCTGGTACAGCATTAACTGGAATTAATCCTTCTGCTCCATTAGAACTTAAAGTAGTTGCTGACGCATTACAAATTACTGCTGTTGCACAAGATACTGCTCTTGGAATTAAAGAATTCAATACTTCTCAATTAGCTGGTGCTGAATTTGATGCTTTCACAGTTTATATTACTGATGGCCAAGATAATATAAGAGTTGATTCTATTACTGGAAAACCTGCTGATCCAGGTGCTGTTACAATTACTACCAGTGCTGGAGAAAAACTAACTGTTAATCGTAAGAATGAAAGTCCTTTTCATGTTCAAGCTCTATTCAAAACAGCTACTGATAAAGGTACTTACTTACTTGGTGACGCATTAGGAAACTTTGGTCAAATACTTGTAAGTATTGCAGAAACTGACCCAATTAGAACTGCAAGAGGCATAACCGAAGCTGGTATTTTACCTGCTGCTGCTACTGTAGTTGAATTACAAAATGCTCATGGCACTAAACGTGATACAGTAAATCCTGGTCCAATTTCTGCCGAAGAAAAATTTGAAACTAGTTTGTATGAAGCTTCTTTCAAAATGTTTGATGAATATGGTAACAGTGTAACAGGTGTACAACCACTTGAAGAAGATGATACTGGTACTTTCAGAATTTCATCTGCCAATGCTGCTCAAGTAATTCATCCAACTAGAGGTTATGGAATTCCAGGTAGAGTTGAAGCAACTGGCCAAGGTGAAGTAGCTAAAGTTATTTATGATACTGATGGTGAAGGAGCTTTTGCTGGTGAAGATACTATTCAAGTTACCTTTACCAAACCTGGTTTAGGAGTAGATGGTTTAGCAGTGAAAACTACTGTACCAAAACCACATACTCAAGCTACTATTAAATCTTATATTGAGAATAATATACTTCCTGTAAATAGTGTTGTGGCTATGACAGTAGAATTAACAGATGAAACTGGTAGCCCATTCTCTGGTGCTACAGAAGCATTTGTTACATTTGAGATCAATTCCGATACTAGCGGGTTTACTGAAGGTGCAATAATAGTTACACCTCAAGTAGCAGAAATTTACTGGGAAGATGTACTAGATCGTCCAGAAATAAAATGTAAAGAAGCTGGTGGTATTTTTGATGATAGCACTGCCAAAACAAATGGTAGTCTGTTCATTGGTACTTGTAGGGAAGTTAGAGAAGTTGGAGTAACTAACAATGCTAATCTTAACTTCACTCCAGTTGACCCTGCTGAAAGAAGTAAAGCTCGTGTTACTCCTCCAAGCAGTAAAGTATTTGCCATTAATGCTGGTGCAACTGAAGGCCAATTCAGCTTAACATTCTATAATAGTGGCGATCCTGAAGGCGAAAAAGAAACCAGGGTATTTACTGTTAGTAGAAAACTGGTTGATAATATTTTAACTGAAGAAGAATGTAAGGCAAATGGTGATCTTTGGAATGCAGGACCAGAAAAATGTACTACTTTACCAGAGAATAGTGCTGCAACCGGAGTAAATTCAGCTGGTGAGACAATACCAACTAATGCTTCATTTAAAGGCGGTGTGCAGGTTGGTGCTGGTGGTATGACTCAATCTGATGTTGTATCTATAGTAGGTGATTTACCAGTTAACATGGTATTTGCTGGTAGTGTTACTTTTGATGAATCTGATGTTGGTGAAACAGTTGATTTAGTAACAGCTGTAATTTACAACTTGGCATTCCCACTCAGTGGTAGTTTATATTATGATCTAGTTGGTCCTGATGTACTTGATCCTTGGGATGGTTCTCCTGCTAGTTTAAGTGCTTATGGCGATCCTGTTGACATTCCTGCTGTAGCTACACCTAATAACATGACTGTTTCTATGCCATTGTATAATGGTCCATTTACTGCTGCCGATGTTGTTCCTGGTACAGTTAAAGTATATTTGGGCTATCGTTTAAGTGACGGTGCGGTTAAATTTGGTGCTGTACCAATTAGTCTTGATCTTAATCCTTAAATAATTAGGAAGTTAGACTTTAGGTTGATACTTCAAGATAAATCTTGAATTCCTATGTTAAATCGGCATATCATGGATAACATGGTGTGCCGTTTCTGTTTAGAGATAAAAATATGCAAAATATTATAATTACTGCCATTGCTATGTTATTCGTTATTAACGTGCAAGCTTTTGATTTATTTAATCCTGATCGTGGTAAACCACCTCCTAAATCATCAGGATATACAACTAGTTTTTCTAATAAACTTCCTACCCCATTTAAGGCCAAAGCTTCTATTAAATTAGGCCCTAAGAAAAAGAATAGAAAATTATTACCTCAAAAAGATTTTGCGTTAAAAGGAACTAGCATAATTGGAAATAA
>JASFYV010000222.1:0-15615 GCA_045046925.1 Candidatus Marithrix sp.
TTATTAAATTTTGAGTGGTCATTTTAGACTCTCCATAGCAGTTATAGAATTTTTAGGGGAAACACTTAGCAGAGTGGCATTCTATGGTTACCACCTTTTCAGGTGTACATCCCTAGCTAA
The DNA here is from genome assembly GCA_045046925.1 of Candidatus Marithrix sp. Classification (GTDB taxonomy): domain Bacteria; phylum Pseudomonadota; class Gammaproteobacteria; order Beggiatoales; family Beggiatoaceae; genus DRQV01. Next base: position 121 of record JASFYV010000222.1, read on the forward strand.
GTGAGTGTTAAATTGTAATGATTTTAAGTTGTATTTGTCAATTTGTTTTTGAATATGATTTAACGGATTTAAAAGATAGGCAGGATTTTAAAATCAGTTTTGGTTTAATCATATTTTATCCTTTAATCCGTTAAATCTTATTCAAACAAGTTTTTGTAGGGTAAATGAAATGAAACCGACTATTTCGGTAAATTAATACAAATGGTCTGTTACATTCTGCTTTACTGACCTTACGATTATTCAGTGTAGACACATAGGTCGATCTCTACAGAACATAATATATTTCAATATTGTAGGAGAGAACTTATGTGTTCGCCCTGCTTAACTTAATGGCATTTTAACTTAGGAAAGAATAGGGAGGTATACAAACTATCACTCCTTCTGATACTTATAATTACTCTCACCATTGCCTTTAAGTTTGTATGCTATTTAAGCGAGAAATACTATATCTTTTTAATACAGTTACCATAAATTTCAAATTGTCTCCTTAACAAGTTAAACAGCACATGATATAATCTTCCATCGTAAGTTGTTTAACATTCTGGGTAACTAAAGAGATTTTCTATGTTTTCTAATTTAGCTTTACGTCTATTACAACGATTATTTACCAAATCTGATTCCACATCTAACGATATTAAAACCGTATTAGATGCTAATACAGCAGTTGCTATAACTGAAGCATGTATGGCAAACGGACTAGCTACAGCCTCAACCAATTGGCAACTGGAAAATACACTCAATAGTTATATCCTTGAAGAAGCTCGTGGAGCATTGTCTACTGCTATTGGATTAAGCTTAAGCGGTGTTCGTGCTACCACCTTTTTAACTGCTCCAGAATTGATGACAGCCCAAGATTTAGTTGTCACTGCAGTAGGCCGTCATATTCCATTAGTAATCCATTTAACCAATCAAACTTTATCTGCTCATGCAGGTGCTTTAGGTAGCGGCCACAAAACCTATCATACTAGTTCTGACTTAGGCTGTTTTGTATTACAAGCCACTACCGTCCAAGAAGCTGTCGATTTCTCTTTAATAGCTCGTCGAGTGGCTGAATTAACTTTAATTCCTGGTTTAGTGGCAATGGATAATGAACAATTAGATATCCAAGAAGTTTGTTTGCCTGATCCTGAATTAGTTCATAAATTTTTAGGTGATCCCAACGAAAAAATTACTTCACCAACTCCAGCCCAACAATTATTATTTGGTGAAACTCGTCGTCGAATTCCACGTTGGTTTGATCCAGACCAGCCAGTCATGCACGGTGCTATTCAAGGACCGGATAGTTGGGCTTTAGGGGCAGTGGCTAAACATCCATATTTTAGTCATCATTTAGAAGCCATTTTAGAACAATCTTTTGAGTTATTATCTAAATATACTGGTAGACAGTTAGCTCCTATTTCTAGCTATAAAACTGATGATGCTAAAATTGTGTTAATAGCTCAAGGGTCTGCCATAGAAACTTTAGAAAATGTGGCTGATCATATGCGTAATCAACGTAAGCTGAAAGTTGGAGTATTGGGGATTCGGAGCTTTAGACCGTTCCTAGGTAATAAAATTGCAGAAAAGTTACAAAATAAACAATTAGTTGCAGTATTAGAACGAGTTGATACTCCATTAGCCGAAGACCCACCATTAATGCGTCAAGTTAGAGCAGCATTAGAACGAGCTTCAGAAAATAATAGATTAGGGAAAAACACCTATCCAAATTATCCAACTATAAAAAAATTACCCAGATTTCGTTCTGTGGTTTATGGCCTAGGCGGCTATCCATTACGAGTCTCAGATTTGATAGAACTATGTGAAACTATAGATACCAAGGGTCAAGGTCGGATTTTTCTGGGTTTTGAATTTGAACGTAGTTCTAGTATTTATCCTAAACGACAGATATTATTAGATAATTTACATCGTAACTATCCTAATATAGCTGGTTTAGGTTTAAAAAGCCAACAACCAACTCCTAATTTAGCTCCTAAAGATGCTATTACTATTGCAATTCACAGTGTTTCTTCCAATAAATTAAATTTAGAAGCTGCTAATTTGTTGTATAGTCTACATAATGGTTGGATACGCAGTCGAGCTGGATTATTAAAAAATTGGTCAGGTTGGTTTGATGTTTTCACTTATTCTAGTACCGAATTGAAAGACCTGGGAGATGATTTAGCTATTGATATTGCAGTGTTAACTAGCCCAAATAAATTAACTCAATCTATTCCAAAACTTAGCAAACAAGGTTTAGTCTTAGTTACATCAAACGACAACTGGCATTTAACTCAAAACATACAACAAGCTAAAATATATCAAGTTAATAACAATTCAGCTCCAACAATCTTGGGAGCATTATTTGGGATGTTGGTGGACAGTGGCAAATTAACAGTAACAACTAGAAAAATATTGACAGTATATGAAAGCAGCCTACAATCTGAAATATCAGAGAATGAATTAGCAATTAGATTAGAACAATTTAAAATTGGTTTAGAAACAGTTACTAAACTGGCACCACAAGACTCAATGTTAACCAGCAATGTTTGGAATGATGAAGCTCCATTGGCAGTTCGGCATATGAGTAGTAGCAATGATAATTATAGTAGTTTGCCTAGGTTTTGGGATCAAGTTGGAGTTTTGTATCGTAATAATGAAGTAGAAGAATTGACACCAGACCCTTATTTAACCACTGGAACGATTCCTCCCTTGACTTCTACCTTTCATGATTTGAGTATTGGTAGACAGATGTTACCAACTTTTAATCCCGAGTCTTGTACTGGTTGTGGTCAATGTTGGACCAGTTGTCCTGAAAGTGCAATTGGTAGTCTGGTTATCAGTCCAACTACTTTATTGAATGCCGGAATAAAATTGGCCAATGCAGATAGTTTGCAAATGTTAACCAGTAAATTGATTACCAATATACATAAATTAGCCCGAGATATAGAAGCCGATTATCCTAATATTGGAACCTTAATTAAAACTGCATTTACTGATTTACAAGATAAACTACCATTCAATGAAGACCGTAAACAAGCAGCCAGAGATGCCTTAACATTACTACTTGATAATATTGGTGAATTACCGATTGCTCGTACTGAAGCATTTTTTTATGAAGCAGAACGATTTCAACATGGCAGTGGGGAATTATTATCGATAGTTATTAATTCAGATGCTTGCAAAGCCTGTGGTTTGTGTATTGTAGCTTGTGAAACAGAAGCATTATCTGCCAAACCTCAAGCCGAAGTGAATAATAAAATTTGGCAATTATGGGAACGCTTACCAGATACTGCTGGCAATAGTATTGAACATGCTAGTAAACAAGTTGGTTCAATGCAGGCCATCTTATTATCACGCCATTGTCAGTTAGCTATTGCTGGTGGTGATAATGCTGAAGCTGGTTCTGGAGAAAAATTGGCAGTACGATTAGCTTTAGGAGTAACTGAATTTCAGCGTCAACCTTTAATTAGTGATTTTATTAAAAATATAATTGAATTGCGTACTAAAATTACTGCTGATATTAAAAATAGTCTCGCTAATGCGTTACCTAGTGATGATTTAGAAGCATTAGCCAATGGTTTGGATGCAATTAATCCGACTCAAGCTCCTTTATCAGCATTAACCAAGCAAATAGAAACTAAACAGAATTTGATAGATGCCAATAGATTGCGTCGTTTAGTCAAGATAAGTCAGGATTTAAATAAATTATACTGGCAACTTACTGAAGGAGAACATGGTTTAGGGCGTTCCAGATTTAGTTTAGCTATAGCACCAGGCACATTGACCGATTGGGCTGGACATTGGCCGGACAATCCTTTTCAAGTACCAGTGGCGATAGATATGAATGGCGATACTGCCAATTTAGCGATAGGTTTGTTGGAAGGCCAGTTACATAAATCTATTGAGGATATAGCATTATTGCGGCAAGCTAAGTTGGAATTGGAAAAACCAGATGCAGCAAGTCGAGCAGCCAAATTGGCTATAATTCCACAATGGGATGAATTAACCAAAGCAGAACAACAATTCTGTCCACCTCTGTTAATATTAGGTAACGATAAAGTATTGGTAAGCAAAACAGCTATCAACCAATTGTTAAGTTTAAATTTGCCAATTAAAGTTATTTTATTTACTGATTTAGATATTAACACCCTCCGATTAGAACCAAGCTTACTAGCTTTAGCTCAAAGTAAAGCCTATGTATTACAAACTTCTATCTCTCATACCGAGCATTTTCTCACTGGAATGAAAGAAGCCTTAGAATTTTCAGGGCCAGCTTTAATATATATCTATACTCCTAGTCCGCAACGGCATGGTTTTAACCCTGAACATACTGTTGCTAGAGCTACTGATGCCGTTAATTCCAGAATGTTTCCTTTGTTTAAATACAATCCTAATGCAAAAGGTGTATTTGGTTCCAGAATTAGTTTAGAAGGCAATCCAGAACCAGAACAGGCTTGGGCAACTTGTGAGTCAGAATTTGTTACCCCAGCTGATTGGGCTAAAAATGAACAGAGATTTGCCAGTTATTTTGTGCCAAATAATGCTTCCTATGTATCAGTTGCTAATTATATTGATAGTCAAGGTAAAATTGCTTTTGTAACTAAAAATAATGAAAGCTTTCAAGTACGTCCAGAATTCTTAGCTGTTTGTAAAGAACGTATGCAAATTTGGCAAACCTTACAAGAATTAGCCGGATTAGTAACACCTTTTACAGCTGATATAGAAGATAGATTAACTAAGCAAGTAGCAGATAAACACCAAGCTGAATTGGAAAGTTTAAAACAGGAATACGAAGCTAAAATTAAAAAATTACAAACTGAAATGGAAGCAGAAATGGTAGCTCGAGTTAAAAATAATCTGATGAGTTTAGCCGGGTATGAACAGTAGCAATTCTTAATTCTTAATTAAATTTAACCATAATATTTAGGTTACTTATTTACTGATGTTATGCAGAGAGATTACTAACCTCTCCTACAACTAAGCAAGAAATAAAGAAAAGTTGAAATCATGCTTAAATCAATTGACCAATTATTTTGTACACAACTACTCAGATGTTACAATATGATAAATTTAAATATCACTTATAATATATGAAGACAATACGTGAACAAATTGTTGAACGTATTATTGCTCAACTTGAAACCATAACGAAAGAAAATGGTTATGATAATGATATTGGTCTAGGTAATGTTTATCGACAAGAATCGGTTATTGAAAAAAATATTGTTCCAGCTCTTGCGGTATGGGAATTAGATGAAACTCGAAAACGTAATCAGTCTGGTGGTACGGTACGTGAACTGGTAGTTAGAATAGAAGCTATTGTAGCTGTTAGTAATGGTAAACATCATGCTGCAATTGGTAATCAATTGTTAGGTGATATAGAAAAAGCATTAATTATGGGAGATATGAGTTTAGATGAATTAATTGATGATATTCAAGATGTTGCTGCTACTATTTCACGTTTACCAACAACGTATATTCCAAAAACAGAAATTTCTTATTTATTAACAAATTATAAAGTAGCAGGAGCAACAATTGATTTTGAGATTATTTATACTACTGAATGGGGTGATCCATATACTCAATAAAAAATTTTATTCCAGAGGGGATAAAGTTAGTTAAAAAGCTATGGAAATTTATTTTAAAACTAGCTCTTAGGCATTACAGAATATAACACTTTTAGAAAAGCTTCTGGATTAAGAAAACCATTGCCCCAAGCATTATCTAAATCAGCATTAGGTTTTAAAGCAATAATCTCTTCAATAGTTTTACCTTGATTCATTAGTTTTTGCATACGTTCTTTAACTGTTATTAGCATAGTATGATATTTTTCTAATGCTTTTTTATCAGCTAATGGACCGTGACCTGGAATTATTTGAGTTTTATCGTCAACCATTGTGATAATATGTTCAACACTATTTATCATGCCATTAATACTGCCATTACTAGAAGAGTCCATAAAAGGGTACATTTCATTAAAAAATGTGTCGCCCATATGAATTACATTAGCAGTCTTGAAAAATATGATACTATCACCATCTGTATGAGCATTGTTTTGGTGAACTACCTTTATTTCCAAGTTATTAAGATGAAAAGTTATTGTATCATTGAAGGTGATAATAGGTAATGCAACTTTTGGAGAGGCTGGGATGGTTTTATTAAATGCTTCAATAAAACCATCTTTAGTCATGCGTTCACGAACGTTATCATGTGCAACAATAACACTACCTTCTTTACCAAAGTTTTCATTCCCACCAGTGTGGTCAAAATGCCAATGGGTATTGATTATAAAACGAATAGGTTTATCAGATAATTTGGTAATTGCTGTTTTAATCTTCTCAGTCAATGGTGCAAACTGATCATCAATTAAAAATACTCCATCTTCCCCTATAGATACGCCAATATTACCTCCCATTCCCATCAGCATATAAATACCGTTACTCAATTCGATTGTTTTAATTTTAATATTGCTAAATTTATCTCCAACGCTTTCGGCAAGTGCAATAGTAGTAAAACCTAATAACAAACCAAATATAACTTTTTTCACATAACTCATTTAAATTGTCCTTTTCTAAATATGTTGTCAAATATTATTAAAATCTAAAATCTAAAATCTAAAATCTAAAATCTTACTTAAGCAGTTTGTTTAGTAAATTTACTAACAATACACCATCGGAAAAATTTAAACTATGATTGCCAATAGTAGTAATAGTTTTAGATAAACCACGTAAAGCTGATACGTTATTCATGTCTTGACTATAAGGTGCAACCCAATCATCTCCATTTCTTATTATAGATACATAGAAACTTTTAGGATGTGGCTGACGATTAAGCCAAAATAATAGACTATGTGGACGCTCTCTAATCAAGTCATGATATAACCCTTGACTACGATTAATTGTGCCTAATCCTAACATAGGAGTAATCAAACCAGCTGGACTGTTATTAATATCAGTTGCTAATTCGGCTTTATCAGTACCTAAATGTGGACTAGCAATACTAATCAAACCTTTAATTTTAATTTTTCCGGCAACCATAACTAACCTAGCAACTACCCCACCGGCTGAATGACCAATTAGAACTAATTGATTATCCGAATGACGCTGTTGTAAATTTTGTAAATACATATCTAGCCATTGTGCTTGTGTTGGTAACGGTGCTTCTGAAGGTAAAGTTACAGTATAAATATAGTTATTATTACTAGGTTGAATCAAACCTAATGACGGGCCATTGGGAAATAAATGTCCCGCATCTTGCCAACCATTATGTTGTAAAGTATTAATAATACCAGTTGGTCGCCAACTACTACCATCACCTAAATAGCCGTGAATAAATACTAAAGTGTAATTAGCATAAGTTGGTACACTAATCAGGAAAAATGTTATTAAAGTTATAAATCGTAAAATCCTAACCATCAGTATTAATCCTCTCGATAATTTCTTGTAAAACCTTGTCAGAGTTTTCATTTGGTACCTGACAAGTCCCTGCTGCCTTGTGTCCACCGCCATTATATTCTAACATGAGTACCCCTATATTAGTTTTAGAAGAACGATCAAGAATGGATTTACCAATCGCCAATACCGTGTTTTGTCTTTGTAAACCCCATAATACATGAATGGAAATATTACATTCTGGATAAAGGGCATAAATTACAAAACGATTAGTAGTAAAAATTTCTTCTTCATTGCGCAAATCTAATACTACTACATTATCACGTACAGTAGAACATTTTTCAATTTGTTCCATAGATGCTTTTTGATGTTCAAAATATAATTGAACTCGCTCATCAACATCTGGTAATTTTAATATTTCATCAATAGTATGAGTTTTACAATAATCAATTAGCATCATCATTAAATCATAATTAGAAATTCGAAAATGCTTGAAACGTCCTAAGCCACTCCTAGGATCCATTAAATAATTAAGTAATACCCATTCCTTTGGATATAATATTTCATCACGAGTAAAATCAGCTGAATCAGCTTTATCAACTGAAATAATCATATCTTCGCTAATACTTGGAAATTTTTCACTTCCATAATAGTTATAAACTACTCGTGACGCAGACGGAGCATCTGGATCAATAATATAATTAGATGGACGACTTTGCTCTCCCAAAATCCTTATGGCTTCGCTTAAATGATGATCAAATATTAGATGGGCTCCAGGAGAATATGGTAAATTGGTAGTGATATCATTGGGACCAATCGGGATTCTGCCTAATTGTACATCTCTAGGATGAACAAATTTAATACCATCTATTAGATCAAGTTCTTTTAATAAAACAGCACAAATTAAGCCATCAAAATCACTTCTTGTTACCAAGCGATATTTTTGTGACATATCTTAACTTCCTAATATTGTTGGATAGTGATTCTTCGAGAATTTTAGCCTCGAATAGCGAAGATATTAAGCAGGTTAGGCCGGCAAACCATTTTCCGTTAATAGGTAAAGGTTTGTCGGCCTAGTTTAAGTGCGAAGTTAATGCACCTAATTTTATCTAGTATATTTCTAATTTGGTATTACTAGAAATTTACCAACTTTTAGAGAATTATTATTAAATTTATTTAACCTTTTCAATAATGACACTGTAGTGCCATAATGTTTAGCAATTTCCCACAAATTATCGCCCCGACGAACTCTATGTTTCTTAGTTATTGTTTTAATATTTTTTACCGCTGATATTACTAATTTTTGCCCAATTCGCAAAGAAGCATTTCTACTAAGTTTGTTTAAACTACGAATTTTAGCAACATTCATATTATGCCGTTTAGCAATTTTCCACAAAGTATCGCCTTTTCTAACTTGATATTTCGCTAAATTTTTAGTTCTATTAAATTTACGATAAGTTTTTTTACTTCTATTGGGCAACTTATTTGTAACAGTTAATTTATTTGTAAAAGCAACAGTTTTTACTAATTTTAGTTCACTTGGTATTTGAGCAAGTCGTTGCTTAAATTGATAAACTTTACTTGCAGGCAAACTAATATTATGCGGTCCTCTTGGTGAAGTAATTCCACGTCTATAACATGGATTCAGCACTTTTAAATCAGAAAGCGATATCCCTGCTAATTGAGCGACTACAGATAGTTCAGTTTGACGACCTATATTAATTTTTCTAAAATAGGGTTTATTACTAATTTTTTGTAATTTTATTCCATATGCTCTAGGATTAGCCACAATTTTAGCAAATGCTAATAATTTGGGTACATATTCACGAGTTTCTCTAGGTAATTTTAATGACCAAAAATCAGTAGGTCGATTGCTTTTTTTATTACGCCTAATAGCTTTACCTACATTACCTTCACCGTAATTATAGGCTGCTAACGCTAAAAACCAATCACCATCAAACATTTTGTGCAGAGTTTTCAAATAATTTAAAGCAGCATTAGTTGATTCTGCAATATCACGTCTACCATCATACCATTTATTTTGAGTTAATCCATAGTATCTACCAGTAGCTGGCATAAATTGCCATAAACCAGCAGCGCTTTTATGAGAAATAGCCCTAGGCTCAAATGCACTTTCAATCGCTGGTAATAAAGCCAGTTCCATCGGTAAACCACGTTTTTCTACTTCTTTAACAATGTGATAAAAATATGGCTTAGCTTTGGTGGAAATCCTACGAAAATAAGCTGGATTAGATAAAAATTTATTTATTTCTTTTTGAACTTGATGATTATCAACTGCTGGAAAAGCATAACCATTTTTAACTTGATCCCATAAATTTCTATTTTTAAAAGATTTTTTACTATTAAATCTTCGTTTTTCTGGTATTATTTTAATAGCTTTAGAAATAGCTTCTCCAATAGTAGGAGTATTTCTAGCTATTTTTTGTCTCGCTGTATAGTAAATCCTTTTAATACGTTTATTAGCAATTTTTGATTTTTCAGATGTATTTTTTGCTAAATCTACAGTTAGTTTGGCTTTTGGAGCAACAGTTTCATTTTTCCAATAAAGTGTAAATGAATTATCTTGATTTACAAGTTCCGGTAAATTATCTTCAACATCAATCCTATACAATTTAGATGAAGGTATAGCTTGATTAATATTTTCATTATTTGGCTCATCAATAACCGGTTTAGTAACTAAAGTATTACAACCAAATAAACTACCAAGTATTAATAAATAAAATATTCTAAAAGGTTTCATAATAGTGCATCCTAAAATTGAATTTAAAAAATTGACAAATCAATATTATAATTTTGTAATTAAGCATAGTAATTGATATTAAAGATATTTTTTTAAAATTATCTTCATCTAACTTATTTACTACAAAAGACGTGCCAATTGCTGCCCCATTAAAATATTTTTTTCCTTGCATTGTTCTGACAACCATTCTATCCGTTTAGAACCTAATAACATAATTACTGTCGACCCCATATTAAAACGTCCAAGTTCAGCTCCAAGCTGTAGGTGCTTGGTTTCTTTATAATGCCAATGTTTGATTTGGGATAAATGATTAATCTCCCCTGTCCATTCTGTTTCTATACTACCTACAAAAATAGCTCCTACCAAAATCAAAGCCATTGGTCCAAATTCAGTTTTAAATATACAAATTAAGCGTTCATTACGAGCAAATAAATTAGGAACAACTCTAGTCGTTCGTTGATTTACACTAAATAAGCGCCCTGGTACATATATCATATCCGTCAACTTACTGGTAATAGGAACATGAATACGATGATAATCTTTAGGTGATAAATATAAAGTGCAAAATAACCCTTGTTGAAATAAATCACTAAATTCTGTATTGCCACCTAATAAATCTGTCAATTTAAAAGAATGACCTTTAGCTTGTAACAAAGTTCCAGTTTTAATTGCTCCAATTTGACTAATTTTAGCATCGACCGGACTAATAATATCAGTTGCTAATGGCCGAGCTACAGGTTTTAATGCTCGAGTAAAAAACTCGTTAAAACTAGCATAGTTACTAACTTCTTGCAAGTCAGCGATACTCATATCAACATTATAATACTTAACAAAGCGTTTAATCAAAAAATGAGTGAAACCTCCTAATTTTAAACGAGTAAATTTTAATACTAATCCAGACAAAAAATGTTGTGGAATAATATATTGAATAGAAGTAAAAAGCTTATCTGTAAATGAGTTTTGCATAGTTAATCTTTCATAGCCTGATTATAGGTATGAGCAGCTTGAATAAAGCTAGAGAATAACGGATGTCCATCCCTTGGAGTCGAAGTAAATTCAGGGTGGAATTGACAACCAATAAACCATGGATGATGGCCATTTTCAATCACTTCTACTAAGTTACCATCCGCTGACATTCCCGCAAAAATAAGTCCTGCTTGACGTAACATACTCATATAATTATTATTAAACTCATAACGATGTCTGTGTCGTTCTCGGATAATATCCTTACCATATAATTCGTGAGTTTTACTGCCATTCATAAGATGACAAATTTGGCCACCCAATCGCATAGTTCCACCCTTATGAGTATCAGCATTGCGTTGTTCTATATTACCATTTTCATTCATCCATTCAGTAATCAAAGCAATAACTGGATTCGGAGTACCAGGAGCAAATTCAGTACTATGAGCTTTTTCCAAACCAATTGATCTAGCAAATTCTATCACAGCCACCTGCATTCCTAAACAAATGCCTAAATATGGTACATTATTTTCTCTAGCAAATCTAGCAGCAGCAATTTTACCTTCAATCCCCCGTTTCCCAAACCCGCCTGGAATCAAAATAGCATCAACTTTTTGTAAACAATCAGTACCTTGTTTTTCAATTTCTTCAGAATCTGTGTAAACAATATTAACTTTAATCTGGGTATGAATACCAGCGTGAACTAATGCTTCAGTTAAGGATTTGTAAGCATCAGTTAAATTAACATATTTACCTACCATGGCTATATTAATTTGACCATTTATAGGATTATCCATTGCTGCCAAAACTTGTTTCCACTCGGATAAATCAGCAGTTGCAGTATTCAGGTTAAGTTTATCGCAAACAATTTTATCTAAACCTTGTTGATGTAACAATAATGGAACCCGATAAATAGAATCGGCATCCAAGACTGAAATTACTGCTTTTTCATCCACATTGGTAAATAAAGAGATTTTTTTACGTTCTTCATCTGGTAATGGATGGCTGGAACGACAAAGTAGAATATCAGGTTGAATTCCTATAGAACGTAATTCTTTGACAGAATGCTGGGTTGGTTTGGTTTTTAATTCTTTAGCGGAAGGAATATAAGGAACTAAAGTCAAATGAATGAATAAAGCTCGTTCACGCCCTAAATCACAACCTAATTGGCGGATTGCTTCTAAAAAAGGTAAGGATTCGATATCTCCTACTGTGCCACCAATTTCAACCATTGCTACATCTGCATCGCCTGCTCCTTCAACTAAACAACGTTTAATTTCATCAGTGATATGAGGAATTACTTGAACTGTAGCTCCCAAATAATCTCCACGTCTTTCTTTAGAAATTACATTTTCATAAATTCGACCGGTGGTAAAATTATTATGCTGTCCCATTGTGGTGCGTACAAAACGTTCATAATGACCTAAATCTAAATCAGTTTCGGCACCATCATCAGTAACAAAAACTTCACCATGTTGAAATGGACTCATAGTTCCAGGGTCAACATTTATGTAAGGGTCTAATTTTAATAGAGTAACTTTTAATTTACGAGCTTCTAATACAGCGGCTAAGGAGGCAGAAGATATACCTTTACCTAATGAGGAAACTACTCCACCAGTTACAAATATAAATTTTGTCATTTGATATTTTGTTACAACAGAATACGGTTTAGTTAATTAGTATTAAAATGGTCATGCACATGAAAATAAATTATAGTATTTTTCGATTTAGTAAATATCAACCACCACTTATTTCTTTCCTAGCATCAATGCCATTAAGTTAAGCAGGGCGAACACATAGGTTTGCCCTAATATATTATGTAGGGGAGACCTGCGTGTCTGCCCTTAACTTAATGGCATAGCTCCTAGCATAGGAAGGTATACAAACAGAAAATACTATATATATTATTTATCTCTGTAAAATCTGACGTTTAAAATAAATACTAAAAGTTGATTGTTGAGATTCTTCTAAAGCTTTTTGAAGCAATTTTTTACCTTTTTTTGCAGATTTTAATGTAATTTGATAAAACCTAGTATAAAACGCATCTGGTTCTACTTGTACATTTAATGCAAAAGATACGGCTTCAGGATGATGTTTAGCATTATAGTTAAATATTATTTGCTCATCTGGAGCTAACCTAGTATCAGCAAGCTCTTTAGTTAAATTCATGGTCACTTTGCGGCTTATTACATATTGCTGTGATGATAAAACTTGCCCATTTATATCTTCCTGATAACCTTCTATTATTACTCTTGGGGTAACATAAGTTGGGAAATAATGACCAGTTCCGGTATTTTTAATGCTTAATTTAGCGGTAATAGTATTATATGATTGAGTAAAATTGATATTTTTTATCGTAATTCCTTGTTTAACCATGTCTGGATCATGAATTCCACGCCATAGATGTCGTCGATTTGGCATATGGCAAGTTTGACAAGTTTTACCTTCTGTAGGATAACGACTAGCTTTCCATTCTTCGTAAGTATTTTCTAGTAGCTTCCCATTTAAGGCATATTCTTCTGATTTAAACTGGTGGCAAGCTGAACAGAATTTAGCTGATTGAAACATAGGGCTACTTTGCCAACCATTATGTGGAAATTTAGTGATTTCAGATTCTGGTGGTTGTCCATTTCGATGTGGAGGGCCATACCATTGATATTTACGCATATGACAAGCAGCACAAATCAAACCTTGTTCGTGTAAATTATCTTGTTTATTTGTTGAGGGTTCTAATAATGAAGTAACTAGACTTATCGCTTGTTCTTGCAAAGGTGCATGACATCGAATACAAGCTTGATGTTGTTTAGTAGCAGTAGCTGGCATATCAATTAGTTGGCCAATAACACCTGGTCCCATTGCATGACTATGTAAACTTTTACTCCAATCTTGAAATTGAGTAATATGACAGGTTGCACAAGATTTAGGCTCTAAGGAAGTTTCTAGGGTGGGTAAATGAATTGGAGGTTTACCTTGAGTAGGAAGTGGAGTTTGCCAATGCTGTTGTAGCTCTTGTTGCAAAGCATCTGCACATACTTCAATACAGATAAAACTTAAAATAATGATTTTTAACCAATTCATCATAATTTATCCAGTTAATACAATAATAATGACATTTTATGGCGATAATTATTAACTAATTCTCCTTGGTTGCCCAACAAGGTAAATAATGTTAATAATCCATTGTGACCAGCGTCATTTTCAAAGCTTCTAGACTTACGCATTATTTCCACTAAATGCTGCATAGCAATCTCATGTTCACCATTTAAAATTTTCTTAGCACTTAATTGATAACGTGCCATAAGATTATCTGGTTCACTATTTAAAACTATTTCTAAATCGTCTATTGGTGGGGCTTCAGAAGCTATTTTAGAAAAAGTTAAATGTGCTTTTAATTCATTAACTTCAGTTTCTGCTTGGAAATTAGCGGGTAATTTTTTAATTAATAATTCTGCTTCGGTAAATTTTTTTTGGTCAATCATTAATTTAGCAAGTTCAAGTGTAACTGGATGATATTCTGGGTCTAATTCTTGAGCTTGTTGTAATAAACTGATTGCTTCGGAATAATTACCAGCAACATTCGCTAAATCAGCTTGAGTTCTTAATTTATCAGCAGGTCTTTCCCTATGTTTATCTATCATTTTACGTAGAACATCTTCCGATTGTACACCAGATGTTTCTTCTACTACTTTTCCATGTTTGAATAATTTTAAAGCTGGTATTCCACGAATTGAATACTGACCAGCTAATTGCTGTTGTTCGTCGGTATCAACCTTGGCTAAGATAAATTGGCCTTGATATCCTTCTACTAATTTTTCTAAAATTGGCTCTATCATTTTACAAGGTGCGCACCAACTGGCCCAAAAATCAACTAACACTGGTATTTGATTAGATTTTTCTAAAACTTCAGTTGTAAAATTTTGCTGGTTAGCAACAATGATATATGGAGAATTGCCCATCTGTATCCTTTTGAAAAAGTTTATAATTTAATGCTATATTTTTGCAAATGTTTTAATTATACACTTTTTTCTATAATAAGACAAATCACGGTTATTTGATTAGAAACTCTAATAATTAAAGGAATTATAATTTTAAAAAATAATTTCAATTAACTTAGGAACTGATGTTACGCAGTAGATTTTGCCAAACCTGTATTGGATTTAATATTTTTATGAAAGACTTCCACTTTCCACTTTGGTAGGTTGCTTCAATATAGTAACATTCTTATAAAAACACACCATAAAAATAAATTATAGCAGAAATGAGTTATAGTAAAGATTTAAGAAAACGTGCAATAGATTTAGTTATAATGTGAATTAAGAGCTAAAAAATTATTTTAAAAATCATATAATTAAAAATTGTAACTTCAGTAGATTTTTAACGTGCATTTTTTAACTCATTGTT
>JASFYV010000223.1:0-39943 GCA_045046925.1 Candidatus Marithrix sp.
GTGGCTATTCATATTCAATCCTTTCAGGATTTACAATAAACCCAATGGGGTGAAACGTGAATAGCCATAGGTGAAACCTATGGAACTGTATTTATATTATGTTTTTAAATACTATCGCCCTGTCATTTCTAGCTTTTAGATTCAGTTTGTAAATGACACCAAATTAAATGTGTAGCTAATGTTGTTAATTCTGGTTCAATATGACGGCATTTTTCCATAACAACTGGACAACGAGTATGAAAGCGACAACCAGCAGGTGGATTTAATGGCGAAGGAACATCTCCTTCAAGTAATTTGTTTTCATGAATTATATCTGGGTCTGGGATTGGATTAGCGGCAATCAAGGCTTTAGTATATGGATGTTGAGGCGATTTAAATAAATCTATGGCTGATGCAACTTCAACTATTTTGCCCAAATACATTACTGCAACTCGATCTGCGATATATTGGACAACATTCAAATCGTGAGAAATAAACAAGTAAGATAGATTATATTCAGCTTGTAGATCACGCAATAAATTAATGATTTGAGCTTGAATAGAAACGTCTAACGCTGATACAGCTTCATCACAAATAATAAATTTAGGATTTAATGCTAATGCTCTTGCAATTCCAATTCGTTGCCTTTGTCCACCAGAAAACTCATGTGGATAACGAGATCGATAAGAAGGCGATAAACCAACTCGATCAAGTAATTTATTAACTCGTTGTTCTAATTTAATTCCTTTAGCAATTCCATGGACTTTAATAGCTTCTCCTATGATATTACCTATTGTCATACGGGGATTGAGAGAACTATATGGGTCTTGAAAAATAATTTGCATATGTTGTCTTATTTTACGCAATTCAGATTTTTTCATTTCCAATATATTTTTACCCTCAAAATAGACTTCACCAGAAGTTGGTTCTAATAAACGTAATAAAACCCGTCCTACAGTAGTTTTACCACAACCTGATTCCCCAACTAAACCAAGAGTTTCACCAGGATAGATTTCAAAAGAAATATCATCAACAGCTTTTACCCAGCCGGAAATTTGAGATAAAAAACCGCCACGAACTGGAAAATATTTACATAAATTTTTAGTAGATATAATTGGCATTTTTTAACGAATAATATTATCTATACCTAATTCAAAAGCATCAGTTTTATTATTAACTTTTACTTTATAAAGACCAGAAGTTAGGCCAGCAACATCAAGTGGGATTACTTCGGCAAATGCTTGCTTAATTCTATTAGAACAAATTGGACGAGGTTTAGCAGTAATTTTTAAAATTAAAGTATCACCTTTTTGTTCTTCAGTAATTTGATCGATTACAGTACAAGAGTTTGGTAAATTACCGATGGCAACGATATTTACTTCTATTGGAAATAATTCTGTCACTAAAATACTAATATCTTCAATTATCACTTCGTTTGGGTTAATTTGTTTAATATCCGATATCATTTGGGCAACTATTGGTTGATTCGCTGATGATGAACAAGCTACCAAAATAAAACTTGTTAAAATTATTAATAATCTGAACATATTCACTCCAAGTTTAATGTTTAGTCAACACCCATAATAATATTATGCTACCAACACTACCTAACGTGATGCCTAATGGTAGTATATCCAAATCAAATATATTAGTTTTTAAACTTAATATAATGCTGGCACTAATTATAAATGCACAACCAATCAGTATCAGCATAATTCTTTCATGCCAAAGCTTAGTTTCTTCTCGCATCTGTTCTAATTCATTATTAAGTCGTTTCATATGAGTAGAATCAGTTTGATGCTGCATTAAAGCTTCATGTACAAGCATTGGTAATTCTGGCAAATTTTCAGCCCATATTGGGGCATTATTACGAATAGATTTTAGAAAAGCTCGGATTCCAACCCGTTCATCCATCCAACGTTCTAGAAATGGTTTAGCTGTCTGCCATAAATCTAATTCTGGATAAAGCTGTCGCCCTAAACCTTCAATATTTAATAAAGTTTTTTGCAATAGTACTAATTGTGGTTGGATTTCCATTTGAAAACGTCTAGCAGTTTGAAATAAGCGTAACAGCACCATCCCAAAAGAAATTTCTTTTAATGGTTTATCAAAAATTGGTTCACAAACACTGCGAATCGCACCTTCAAACTCCTCTACTCTAGTATTGGGTGGAACCCATCCAGAATGTACATGCAATTCTGCTACCCGTCGATAATCATGTTGGAAAAAAGCTAAAAAATTAGCAGCTAAATAATGCTGATCTTCTTTACTTAAAGTTCCCATAATTCCAAAATCAACAGAAATATAATGAGGATGAGATGGATTTTTAATATCTATAAATATATTTCCTGGGTGCATGTCAGCATGGAAAAAATTATCTCGAAAAACTTGAGTGAAGAAAATTTCCACTCCAATATCAGATAAATGTTTTAAGTTAACTCCATGTTTCTTAAGGCTTTGCATATCACTAACTTGGATACCACTGATATATTCCATCACCATCACATTATTTAACGTATAATCCCATTCTATTTCAGGTACATATAGTTGGTCAGAATCTTTAAAATTACGCTTTAACTGGGCACCGTTAGCGGCCTCTCTAATTAAGTCTAATTCATCATACAAAGTTTTTTCAAATTCAGCTACTACTTCTAAAGGGCGTAATCTTCTACCATCTGTCCAATAACGGTTTGCTAATCCGGCAAATAAATATAATAATTCTATATCTTTTTTTATCCTATTTTTAATTCCAGGTCGCAATACTTTTACAACTACATTTTTGCCGTTAAATAATTGAGCAGAATGAACTTGAGCGATAGAGGCTGCAGCAATTGGAACTTTATTAAATGTAGAGAATACTTTTTCTAATGGCATTGCATAAGCTTTTTCTAAAATTTGTTGAACTTCTTGATAGGAAAATGGAGCTACATTATCTTGCAATTTAGCTAGTTCAAGTGCTATGTCATCTGGTAATAAATCACAACGAGTTGATAAAATTTGACCAAATTTAATAAAAATTGGACCTAGTTCATCTAATGCTAATCTAATACGAACAGCTCTGTTAAGTTTTTTAGAACTGATCCAATAGCCAGGTAATAAATAGGAGAATAAACGTAATGGTCGAAATAATTTAGTTGAGAATAATAGTTCGTCTAATCCATACCGTGCTAAAATACGGTAAATGGTTAACATATGTATGATTTGGCGAATAATTTTCATGTTAATTCTTGGGTTTTCTGCTCTAAACATTCTAAATCATTACGCAAAATTTCTATTGCACTAGTAAAATTCTGCATTTCAACTCTAGTTGGCAAGTCTAATTGATGAATTAAATTGGTTTCTAAATTATTAATATGTTTGTTAATATAATTTTGTGAGGAACGTATGGTATCACCGAAAATATATGCAACTGAACCTAGTTTTTTAGATAGTTGTTTTTCCCAGTCAATGTTTAATCGTTTAATAATTATCAATAGTTTGACAGCAATTTCTTTATCCCCGATAATATTGATTTCGGTAGTATTATCTAAATCAGCAGTTGAATTTAGAATTAAATAGGATAAAGTAAAAGGAGCAATTTCAATAGTGACATCGGTTTCTCCTTGATAATTATTAAGAATAAAAATTCCCTTATCATCTGGAAACAGACTAAAACTACTTCCAGTACCAATTAAGTTAATACAAATAACTTTGTCAGTTATTTCGTTTAAAGCTGCTAAACTAGTTGGGTTTAATTGTAAAGCTTGGTTTAACAGTGATGCGATTGTGGTTGCAAATATTTGATTCAAAATAAGCCTTGTTATTTATTATGTGGGTAACCTTTATAGTAAATCTGCTTCTTTTAATATGTTACGATAACATATTTAATCATTTTAATCCATACAAACCACCAGCTTTAATAGTAATTACTCCTTGTAGTTCTAACATTAATAGAATAGAAGAAATTTTGCTAACATCAAGACCAGATAATTCAACTAGATTATCAATGGAACTAGAATTAGTGATTAAATAGTCCAAAATAAGCTGATGCTCATTATCTAAGTTTGTTGTTTTTGCTTGAGTAGGGATTTTTATAACTGGTATTTGTATTGGAATCGGAGGTCGATAAATATCTAATTCTTCAAGAATATCATTTACGTTTTCTACTAATTTAGCTCCTTCTTTTATTAAACGATTACAGCCTTTTACTAGTGGATTGTAAATAGAACCAGGTATAACAAAAACTTCTCTTCCCTGTTTAAGTGAGTGTTGAACAGTATATAAAGCTCCACTCTTATCAGGAACTTCTATAACTAATACTCCTAAACTTAAACCACTGACAATACGGCTTCTAATTGGAAAATTTTGGCGTTTTATTGTAGTTCCAATCGGAAATTCTGAAATTAAAGCCCCACCATTTTGAGCAATTTGATGAGCAAGTTCTCTATGCCCTGAAGGATAAACTCTATCTAAACCAGTACCAGCAACTGCGATAGTTTTACCAGTAGCATTTAAAGCTCCTATATGACCAGCTCCATCAATACCATAAGCCATACCGCTAGTAATTGTAAAACCTTGATAAGATAAATTAGTAGCAAATTCCATCGCAATTTGCTTTCCCTCTTCAGAAGCTTTGCGAGTTCCTACTATGGCTATTTGTTGGCTGGTTAGTAATTTATAATTACCATGAATAAATAATATTGGTGGTGGATCATCAATGCTTTTTAGCATTGGAGGATAGTCTGGATGTTCAAGAGTTAATATGTGATTATTAGGTTGCTCTAGCCATTGCAGATCATTTTCAATAATTTTCCAATCGATATTTTCTAAATACTGAATCAGATTCGCTTTCATATTTATAGCTTGCCATTCAGATCGACCGGCTGTAAAAACATCTTGTGGACTACCAAAATGTTTGATTAAACGCATAAAATTAACTGGTCCTATTTTAGGAGCATATAATAGAGCCAACCAATATTCGAGATTTACAGGTTTCAAGGTAGAGTGACAATATCAAATTGATTTATAGGTTTATCTGCCTTAATTACTAAAGCATAACTTACTTGTTCAAAAACTTGAAAAACTAATAATTTTCCTATTAATTCTCTTGGCAACATAACGTTTTCATTAGAGATTTTATCTTTAGTAAAACGATTATCTTTTTCGATGGCCAATATATGGCCTTTTTCAATATCACTATCTGTACCTTTATTTATCACTACAATTTGATATTTTCCAATTGATAAAGTTCCGTCAAGTAAAGCGATAATATAAGCTTCTTCTAAATTGTCTGGAGAATGAAGATAAAAATCTTCAGGGAAACCATGTTTTACAACTGGTGTTAAACGTGAACCAGTACCAATTTCCATAACTGCAGAAGTAACATTTAATACAGCAGGATCACCAATTTTTTCAACTACTGATTCACCAAGATAGATTCCCTCATATGCTAGTATATCTTCACTATCTTCAACAGGATTACGATAAGCTTGTCCAAGTCTTATAATGGCATATTTTTTTCCTTGAATAGCATCATCAAGATTACGCACATAAATTTTACTACCTTGACTTACAAATAAAGAATTTTCAGTATTTGAAATAATATAACCCATATCTTCGATTTCATCAGGTGTAACAATTTTAGGTCTGTTTAAAAAATGTTGAACCATTTCCATTTGTAAAGATGGAATTTCATGTTTTCTTTTAATAATTCTTATTTCTGGTGACATTATTACTGTACGTTCATCTTTAGCCAAAACATAATTTAAACTAAAAATTATAGATAAGCATATAAGTAGGATTATTTTTTTCATATTATATGTAACTAAATTGAATTTTTAAATATAAAACTATACTATAATGATTTAGAAAAACAAATATTTTTATAGTTTAATTGTTGATTATAGATAATTTCAAATAACTTTGATTAATTATGGATTGGAATGAAAATAAGTATAGTAATTATTTAATTACTTGTATTAACTTAGAAAATTTAAATATTTTTATAAATTTATAATCTATTTCATTACCTAACTTTAACAGGTTATCGTAATATTAAAATAAATGATTGATATTTTTTGAATTTAATTAAGAATTGTTTTTTTTATAAAACTTGTTTAATAAATTTGCAACTGATTGCCATAATAATTCGGCTAACAATAATCCTAAGTTCAGCTAAAAAAAATTTGATATATATTGGATTAATTTTAATGAGTAAATGGGTAATTGTAAATAAATATTATGTATATACTAACTTTGATTAATTAATGACTCAACCATTACTAGAACATATACAAAATCCTGAAGATTTGCGTAATTTATCAGAACTTCAATTACCAAAATTAGCAGATGAATTACGGGAATTTTTAGTAGAAACACTAAGTCGTACTGGGGGACATTTTGCCTCTAATTTAGGAGTAGTCGAATTAACTATTGCTCTTCATTATATTTTTAACACTCCTGAAGATCGTTTAATCTGGGATGTTGGACATCAAAGCTATCCACATAAAATCCTTACTGGTAGACGTGAAAAAATGTCAGGTTTACGTCAATATAATGGTATTGCTGGTTTTCCTAAACGTAGTGAGAGTATTTATGATAGTTTTGGAGTAGGTCATTCTAGTACTTCTATTAGTGCAGCTGTAGGAATGGCTATTGCCAATCGACATTTAAAATCAGATAGAAAATCTATAGCAATTATAGGTGATGGTGCTATGACAGCTGGTATGGCATTTGAAGCATTGAATCATGCCGGAGATATAGATGATATTAATTTATTAATTATTTTAAATGATAATGATATGTCAATCTCTCCGAATGTAGGTGGGCTATCCAACTATTTAGTCAAAATTTTATCCAGTCAATTTTATGCTTCAGTACGAGAAGGTAGTAAACAAATTCTCAAACGAATGCCAACTATGCGAGAATTAGCAAAGCGTACTGAAGAACATATGAAAGGTATGATAATTCCAGGAACTTTGTTTGAGGAATTGGGTTTTAATTATATTGGTCCTATTGATGGTCATGATTTACCTAATTTGCTTTCTACTTTAAAAAATATGAAGGTTTTAGAAGGCCCTCAATTTTTACATGTCATTACTAAAAAAGGTAAAGGTTTTCCTAGTGCCGAAGATAATCCATGCACTTATCATGGGGTAACTGCTTTTAATCCTAAAACTGGGAAAATGGTAGCCAAAAAAACAATTATTCCAACTTATACCCAGGTTTTTAGTGACTGGTTATGTGATATGGCTACTCATGATAAAAATTTAATTGGAATTACTCCAGCTATGCGAGAAGGTTCTGGATTAGTGAATTTTTCTAAATTATTTCCAGATCGTTATATTGATGTTGGGATTGCTGAACAACATAGTGTAACTTTAGCAGCAGGATTGGCATGCGAAGGTTTAAAACCAGTTGTTGCGATCTATTCTTCTTTTTTACAACGAGCTTATGATCAATTAATTCATGATGTTGCATTGCAAAATTTACCAGTTTTATTTGCCATCGATCGAGGTGGATTAGTTGGTGCAGATGGTCCAACTCATTCAGGTTGTTTTGACTTGTCTTATCTACGTTGCATCCCCAACATATTAGTCATGACTCCAGCTGATGAAAATGAATGTCGACAAATGTTATCCACAGGGTTTAATTATAATGGGCCGAGTGCAGTACGTTATCCACGTGGTTGTGGTACTGGAGTAGCAATTGATCCTAATTTAACTACTTTAACTATTGGTAAAGCTAAGTTGAGTAGACAAGGTAGTAAAATTGCTATTTTAGTGTTTGGTACTCTATTAACTGTTGCATTAAAAGCTGCCCAAAAATTGGATGCAACTGTTGTTAATATGCGTTTTGTTAAACCGTTAGATATTGATATGATTTTACAAATAGCTACACAACATGAGTTATTAGTAACTATAGAGGAAAACGTTGTAATGGGTGGAGCTGGTAGTGCTGTTAATGAAATTTTATATGCTAATAAAAATTCAGTATCAGTATTAAATTTAGGATTACCAGATAGTTTTATTAACCATGGTGACACTGCTATTCTTTTAACTCAATGTGGGTTAGATGTTGATGGAATAATAAATTCTATTACCAATCATTTGGGAAATATAACCTAAATATTTTCTTCTATATTAAAATAAGGAATTTTATAATATGACTGAACCAGCTATGCCTGATGTTCAAGGTAGTACTGATACACGCAATATTGCTATTGATAAGGTAGGAATAAAAGATATTAAGTACCCAGTACGAGTTAAAGATCGTTCTGGTCGGGAACAACATACTATCGCTAATTTTAATATGTATGTAAATTTACCACATAATTTTAAAGGTACTCATATGTCTCGATTTGTGGAGATTCTTAATGAACATGAATACGAAATTACGATTGAATCGTTTAAAATTATGCTTTCTGAAATGACTGCTCGTTTAGAGGCAGAATCTGGTCATATAGAAATGACTTTTACTTATTTTATTAGAAAATCAGCTCCTGTTTCTGGAGTAAAAAGTTTACTTGATTATGAAGTAACATTTATAGGAGAATTAGTTAATAAAGTTCCAGTAATTACTTTAAAAGTTATTATTCCAGCTACTAGTTTATGTCCTTGTTCTAAAGAAATTTCTGATTTTGGAGCCCATAATCAACGTTCTCATATTACAATTATGGTTAAAACTAATGGTTTTTTGTGGATCGAAGATATTATTGATTTAGCTGAAAAGGAAGCTTCTAGTGAATTATATGGTCTGTTAAAACGACCAGATGAAAAGAGAGTTACTGAGCAAGCTTATAATAACCCTAAATTTGTTGAAGATATAGTGCGAGATGTTGCAGCAAAGCTCAATCAAGATCAACGAATTTCTTCTTATTCAATTGAATCAGAGAATTTTGAATCTATTCATAATCATTCAGCTTATGCAATGATAATAAAAAGTTAATTATTCACCAAGGCAATCAGCCTTGGTATCTTATTTAATTGTAAGTTTATTCCAATTTTTTTCAATATCCTCTATTTTTGGAACATTTACGCCTCGATACATAATATTACCGTTGGCTGCTATGATAATCTGAGTAGGAGTACCAATTATTTGGTAATATTTGCTAATAATCCCACCTTCATCAAAAATAAATTGGTATTTTAAGTTATGTTTTTTTTGATATTTTTTTACTGTTTTAATAGTATCATTCATACCAATATTGATTGCTAATATAGGAAAACTTTCAGCAAATTTATCATTAAACTTAATTAGGTCTGGAATCTCACTTAAACAATTAGGACACCATGTAGCCCAAAATACTAGTAATACTGGTTTTTTGCCAATATAGTCATCTTGTATTGATATTTGTTTACCATCTAAAGTTATTGCTGTAAAATTTATGGCTTTATCACCTACTTGATTTTCAGCAGCAACTTGTGTGATTGATAAAAATATAATTACAGTAAATATTTTACTAAAGTATTTCATATTTAATTAATGTTTATGCGAAGAAGAGGTTGGAACTTCTCCCAATTTACGATTAATTAATAATTTAGCTACTGCTTTATCTTCTTCTAATGCAGTTATCGCTATTTCTTCAGCAGTTACCCCGTCTACATCGATTGTTTCAATTTCAATCATATGTGCATTAGGATACATCCAACCAGTAATCGTAGCTTGCTTTCCTATTACAGTTTTATGTCCACGAATAATATCATGACCATTAGAGTTATTAACAAAGTTCCAAAATGTTCCATCACCTAATTTTAATCCAACATCATGACTAGTATATAAACTACATTGAGCATTAGCACCAGATAATTTTTTTAAACTGCAACCAATACAAATTAACTCACCCTTTAAAACAATAATATCATTACCTTTAGATTTATCCCATCCTCCAGCAAATACTGAATTTGATAAGATAATACCTAATATTAAAAACAACCCATTTTTTAAAAACTTTTTCATTAATTTTTTCCTTTGTTTTAGTTTTTAAGAATAATCTTATTTTTATAAATAAACTAATTAAATTCAAATAATTATTTTTAATTTTATAATTCAAAGTCTACCTCAAATCTTAAAAAAACTAAAGGCTTATTTAAACCAAAATAATCTAAATAAAGAATATCGTAAAAACTTATTTAAAGAAGGATACTGAATGGAGCCGATAACAGGACTCGAACCCGTAAATCCTGATTACAAGTCAGGTGCTTTACCAGCTAAGCTATATCGGCGTTGGTTAAGGATAGATAGTTGGAATATATATAATATATGCTTTTTTAAAAAAAGTCAAGTTTTAAATTAAAAAATTAAAAAAAATTAAAAAAAATGAAATCAATTTTAAAATTATGAAAATATATATGGTTTAGGATAATCTATTTTTACTAAATATAATCCATCTGGACGTGCTGTGATTCCACCAACTTTTCTATTTTTGGCTTGTAAAACATCATTTGCCCATTCTATTGGTTTTTCACCACGTCCAATTGTAATTAATACTCCTGCAATATTTCTTACCATATGATGTAAAAAACCATTAGCTGAAACATCTATAATTATTTTTTTTTTAAGATAAGAAATTTTTATAGATAATATGGTTCTAATCGGACTATTTGCTTGACAAGTAATTGCTCTATAAGATGAAAAATCATGAGTTCCTATTAAGCATTTACTGGCATTTTTCATAGCTTGAATATCTAATGGTCTAAATTCCCAAGTAACTTTTTTATATAATATAGCTGGACGAACTGGTTTATTAAAAATAATATAACGATAATGACGAGTTTGAGCTGAAAAACGAGCATGGAAATTATTATCTACTGTTTTAGCCCATAATACACTGATATCTTTTGGTAAATTGCTATTAGTTCCTAATATCCAAGCATTTTTAGGACGTTCTACATTTACATCCACATGTATTACTTGTTCTAAGGCATGAACTCCAGTATCTGTACGACCTGCACAAAAAACTTTTACTGGATGATTTGCTACTTTTGATAAAGCTGTTTCAACACAGCCTTGAACTGTACGAAGTTGTGGTTGAATTTGCCATCCAAAAAAATCATTACCAGCATATTCTATTCCTAAAGCGATTCTCATTTTGATAATTTTTATGTTATAATCTTCATTTAAAATTTAATATAAATTATTACTATTAAATTTTCCTTAAAAAAATTAAGTAAAACTTAAATGATTTTTTCTTCTCCAGTGATAAGACCTGGTCTTTATCTGAAGGAACTTATTTAATCATATTTTTAGGGTTTTATATAATTTAGCAGTTTTCAAGTAAATATTTTAGCAACTAAAATTATACCTTAATCGAGTTTTTCTGTACATCAAATCGACAATCCAGAATTTACTAAATTTACATCTAACTTGCATTTCATAATCAATTGATAAAAAAACGCTGGGTTATAAAAATAGGCAGTGCTTTACTCACTAACGAAGGACGTGGCTTAGATAAAGAGGCTATTAAAGGCTGGGTAGAACAAATGGCTACTCTAAGGCAGAAATATGACCTAGAACTAGTTTTAGTGTCCTCTGGGGCAGTTGCCGAAGGTATGACCAGATTAAAGTGGAAAAAAAGGCCATTAGAACTATATAAACTTCAAGCTGCTGCTGCTGTTGGCCAAATGGGTATGATTCAAACCTACGAATCTTTTTTCCAACAACATGCTTTACATACTGCTCAAATTTTATTGACCCATGATGATTTAGTAAATCGACAGCGTTATTTAAATGCTCGTAGTACTTTACGAAGTTTAATTGATCTAAACGTGATACCAGTGGTAAATGAAAATGATACCGTAACAACTGATGAATTTAAGTTTGGTGATAATGATACTTTGGCTAGTCTAGTAGCTAATCTAATTGAAGCTGATACCTTGATAATTTTGACTGATCAGCAAGGTTTATGTGAGGAAGACCCTCGTACAAATCCAGATGCAAAATTAATAACAGAAGCTAGGGCTGGCGATCCTAATTTACTGGCTATGGCTAGTGCTACTGGTGGTACATTGGGATCAGGTGGTATGTTGACTAAACTAAAAGCCGCAAGATTAGCAGCTCGTTCTGGAACTAGGACTATACTTGCCTCTGGAAGATTAGAAAATGTGTTATTAAAAATTGCTGATAATAAATCTGTAGGAACCCTATTAAAACCAGTTAATGAGCCGCTTGCCGCTCGTAAGCAATGGTTAGCATCTCATTTAAAAATGCAGGGTAAATTATATTTAGACGACGGAGCAGTCAAAGTATTACGAAACTCTGGGAAAAGTTTGTTGCCTATTGGAGTAGTAAAAATAAAAGGCCAATTTTCTCGTGGGGAAATGGTAGCTTGTGTTAATGCTGCTGAACAGGAAATAGCTCGTGGTTTAGTAAATTATAATTCTGTAGAAATCAAGAAGATTTTAGGCCATCCTAGTGGGCAAATTAAAGATATTTTAGGTTATGTGGACGAATCAGAATTAATTCATCGAGATAATTTAGTATTGGTTGAATAGGTTTTATGGATAATATTTAGCTTATCTACCAATATTGCCAATTATGGAAGCTACTTTTATTCCCTATACTGCTACTAGAACCCTGCCAAAAGGTAAAATTTTAATACTATCTCCACATCCAGATGATGAAGTATTTGGTTGTGCAGGTGCTATCATTCAACATATAAAACAAGGAAATATAGTTAAAGTTATTATTATCACTGATGGTAGTGCTGCTGTTAATCATCATGATACTAATAGTCGTCTACGTTACATAGAAACTCGTCAACAAGAAAGTTGTAAAGCAGCTAAGATTTTAGGCTATGGAATTCCCGAATTTTGGAATTTAGTTGACCGTACTTTGACCAATAATAAACAGCTAGTACAACGTTTATCTGAATATATTCGATTTAATAATATAACCCAAGTTTATGCTCCTTCATTAGCTGAAATTCATCCAGATCATAGTGCTTTGGCAAATATAGCATTAAAAGTAGCTAATAATTGTAAAATTAAACTAATAATGTATGAAATTGGAATTCCTCTACATCCTAATATTTTATTGGACATAACTCCTCATTTAGAACATAAAAAACGAGCAATGGATTGTTTTATCTCTCAATTAAAACTTCAAGATTATCGTCGTCATATTCTTGGGTTAAATAATTATCGGAGTTATACATTACCATCTCATATAACTACAGCAGAAGCATATTATATATTTGATAATAATATTACTGTTCAGCCTTGGCAAGTATTTGGCCCTAACAAGTTGACCCATGATTTTGCAACATTAACCAAAGAACTAAATACAATTTATAATAGTCATTCTTGGCGTTTAACCACTCCATTACGTTGGTTAAATAAATGGAGATTAAGGATAATTAAAATTAATTTAAATAACCTTTATTGATCAGATTAGTATGATTTATCCCAGCTTAACTCGTTAAAAATTCCCATCATGATATCCTTCGCAATACAAATTATTTAATATATTTTCTAAAAAATTGTTATAATCCATAAATCATAAATTAATACGGTTCCTAAAATATGTTAGAACTTAACCTCAATTTTCCAAATCCACAACAGCTTGTAGTAAGTTTAGTCAATGATAAAACTGGCGAAAAAACAGGAATTTTAGAATTTAACTCACCTTTTTCTGGTAAAGGTCATCAGCAATTAAGCTGGTATTTAGAACAATATGCTAATCAATATAGTTCAGATATAGATGATGAATCAGCAAAAAGAATTGAAAGTCAATTACCAGAACTTGGTAAAGCATTATTTAATAAAGTTTTTGCTAAAAAATCAGCCCATCAGCTATATAAAAAATTCCGTCAACAAAAAGATAATAACAAAATAATAACAATTACAGCGAATCACCCATTAATTTTATCTTTACCTTGGGAATTATTGCATGATTCTAAGGGGAAAAATTTTCTAACTGTTGAAAAAATTGCCATCCAACGACGAGTAAATTGTCAAAATCCTACACGTATCAATCCTCAACAGAAATTACATATTTTATTTATAATAAGCCGTCCAACTAACGTTGATTTTACTGATCCACATGTTAATAGCCAAGCTGCATTGGATACTCTGCAAAATTTATCACAAAAAATTACCGTAGAATTTTTACAACCAGCAACCGTACAAAAGTTACAAGAACGACTACAAAATAAACAATTACCTCATGTTGATATAATTCATTTTGATGGATATAGCGTATTTGATGAAAATGCTGATCCAACAGATGATATAGAAGCCTTACCTGCTTATTTATTATTTGAACAAGAAGATGGCACAACTCACAAAGTATCAGCTCCATCATTTGCTAAAACTTTAAATCAACAACAAGTTAGTTTAGTGATTTTATCAGCGGCAGCCAATAAAATTGCCGATATGAACAGTGTAGCTGCTAGTTTAATCACAGCTGGGGTTCCATTTGTACTATCAATGAATTATTCATTATTACAACCAGCAGCCCAAAAAGTTTTCAAAGTTTTTTATACCGGATTAATTCATGGTTATAAAGTTGGTGATGCAGTTAATAATGCTCGTTTTGCTTTATATCAAGAACCAGATCGGCGTGACTTAATTCGGTTAAATAAACCAGCTAAAATTGAATTATACGATTGGTTTGTACCAACTTTCTATCATCATGGTTATGATGCTCCATTATTAATTCGAGAAGATGTTAAACCAAATAAAATACGTTCCAATAGGAATAATTTACCAGTTAAATCTATCCCTAAATTTTTTGGTCATCGACGTGATTTATGGAATATGGAACGGCAATTAGTTCATGGTAAACGCCATATGAATTTACACGGACCAGATGGTTATGGCAAAACTAGTTTGGTTCAAGAACTTGGTCGTTGGTTACAAAAAACTAATCAAATTAGTTCAGTAGTGTATATAGATTATGCTAATACTCGAAATATAGATCCGATCAGTATAGCAATCAGTTCGATAGCTAAAGTATTACAAAAAAATCTAACTGATGTGGATTCTGTAACTCAAGCGTTAGCAAGAACTCCAACTTTAATAATTTTTGATAATATTGATGCACTTGGTGAAAATAACAAATACGATTTTAATGAAAAAGAAGCTCTCATTTTCCAAGAAGAATTACATCCTTTAATTGTACATGAGGGTGAAACTAAAACTTTTTTCTTTAATGATGAACCAGTTGCAAAATTGCCGGCTGATTCTAAATTAGAAAAGATTGTAGTTGAAGAAGAATATGAAAAAACTACTGAGTTTCATTTTTCTTTTACTGAGAATGAAGAAATTGACAAATCTATAACAGATAATGTAGTAACAGAAGAACTGCAACCGATTAAGCCTAAACCAATTAAAGAAAATTCATTAGCTAAATTACTAGATGTTGCAAAAAAATGGTCAGAAGTTGGACAAAGTTGTGTAATTGCTATTAGTCGTTATCCAAATCCTAAATTTTTAACGCATTGTCAATTAGGTAAATTAGAACCCATCGAAGCAGTGAGATATTTTGATACTGCAATGATAAATCCACCTGTGCATAATATGCCAAATCGACGTAAGTTAGAACAATTATTTGAACAAGTTGATTACAATCCCTTAGCTATTAATATACTGACTTATCGTTTGCAACGTGATGATATAAATGATTTAACTAACCGTCTAGCTAATGAATTACATCGTTTACCAATTAATTTACCGCCTGAAAATAGGGCTGTCCAAGCAACAATATTATTATTTACTGAAACTTTAGAACCTCAAATGAGAAGACAATTACCAAAATTAAGAGTCTTTCAAAACGGTGCATTTGAAAATGTATTACGTTCTATTATCAATGTTCCAGAATCACAATGGCGACCAATGCGGAGAGCTTTAGAAAATTCTGGTTTAGTTCAAGTAGAAAATTTTGATGGATTAACAGTAGAATATTTAGAATTTCATCCTAGTATAGCAAGTATAGGAGAACTATCTTCAGTTCAACATTTAGCCTTACAGGATCGTTATCAACAGGGTTATTATGAATTAGCTAATTTTTTATATAATGAAGAGGGTCGTAATCCTTATCATGCTAATATTATTGAACAAAAAGAACTACCTAATTTATTGACTGCTGCTTATGGAGCTGTTGAAACTGGTAAAGATTGGGCAAGAGACTTTGGCAATAAAGTAGATTCTTTCTTATCTGATTTTGGTCTAGTAACTAGTGGCAAGCAATTCGCTAAAGCAACAAAAGATCAAATTGAAGAACTAGCCGAACATTCTGAAGATTGGTTTGAACAATTTTCTGAACAAGTCAAACAATTGATGGCAGAAAATCATCAGCAAGAAGCTCAAGAAATGCTGGAAGGTATATTAGAATATTTACCAAGTGAACCAAACTATGAAAGATGTTTAACTTTAGGTCGATTAGGGAATTGTGCCAAATTATTGAATAATTCTGATCAAGCCATTGAAAACTATCAACAACAATTAATTGAACTACAACAGTTAGAAGCATCTGATCAAGTAAACCGAGAGATTGCTCGAGCAGGAACTCATTTGGCTGATGTTTTAACTCACAAAGGTGAATATAATAGTGCCGAAGAAGCTTACATTGCAGCTCTATCAATTATGCAAAGTTTGAATGATGTCAATAGCATAGCTTCAATTCATGCCAAATTGGGAACTGTACAAAAACTACAAAGTAATTTCCAAGAATCAGAACAAAATTTTCATCAAGCTTATCTTATGTTTAAACAAATGGATAAACCTCAAAATGAAGCAGCATCCCTGCATCAATTAGGCATGGTTTACCAACAAACTAGACAGTGGAAAGCTGCTAACCAAGCTTATTCCCAAGCTAATAGTATTTTTGAACAGCAAAATGATTTGGTAAATACAATAATTACTTGGCAACAATTGGCTCATGTTAATCAAATGCTTGGTAATTTACCAGCAGCAGAAGATTGGTATCGACAAGCAATTGAAGGCAATAAAACCTTAGAAAATTGGACTGAAGTTTCAATTGGATTGACTAATTTAGCAGAATTATTACAAGATCAGTTGGGACGCTTAGAAGAAGCAAAACAGTTAGCAGAAGCTGGTTTGGCTATAGATAAAGCTCATAATCCTGCTGATGTGGAAATTTGGAAGACTTATTTAATTTTAGCTAAAATAGCTGATAAACAACATAATACTAAACAGGCTGATATTTATCGAAAATTGGCTAATGAATCTAAAACTGGTGATTTAGAAGATACCGAAAATTTGGAAACACATAAGAAGTTTATTGAAGCTGTGGTAACTACCATTAAACAGCCTAAGTTGCGTAAACAGTTGGATTCTATGTTAGAACAACGTAAATTAAGAGGCTGGGATAAATTAGTTGCGGCAGTACAGCGATTTTTAGATGGTGAGAAGGACGTAGAATATATTGCTCAAACCGAACAATTGGATGTTGAGGATGCTATGATAGTACATAATATTGCTCGTAAAACTAGTGAAAGTAAATTGAAAATATAGAAAAGATTCATTGTGAAATTAAAAAAGTTTAAATATGGAAGATCAAAAAATTAGTTGAAGCAATGAATACTAAAATCTGGTATAACAGCAGCGAGTTAAACAAAAACTCAACTTTTACTGTAGAATTTAACAAGTTTTTTAGTTTAGAACAAGTTTAGTGAAAAACCTACAAATAATATAGCTGTGATAAGACCTAAATTCTGTTGAAAAATAACAGAAATCATAATGTTCTGTAGCTAATACAGAGCTGCATATATTTTCAAACGGGAAGTTTTCCTAATTGAATAATTCTCAGGATAAAACTAATGGAATCATTGCCGCAAAATACAATTAAATATATACCCAAGATCAATAAAATATTTGCTAATCCATTTAATCCAGTTGGTTTGCGAGGTATCTTACGTCACAATGAACCTTTATCTAAACATACCTCATGGCGAGTTGGTGGGCCTGCACAATGGTTTTATGAACCAGCAGATATGGAAGATTTAATTCAATTTATGCAACAACTACCATCATATATTCCAGTTTTTTGGTTAGGTTTAGGTAGTAATCTGTTAATACGAGATGGTGGTATTAAAGGTGTAGTAATATTAACTTCTGGTTTATTAAATGAAATTAAACTGTTAGATAAAAAATGTATCTATGCAGAAGCTGGGGTAAGCTGTGCTAGATTAGCTAGATTTGCTGCTAAAGCCAATTTAACTGGTATTGAATTTTTAGCGGGAATTCCAGGTACTTTAGGAGGAGCATTGGCTATGAATGCAGGAGCTTGGGGAGGTGATACTTGGTCGGCGGTTAGAGGAGTAGAAACATTGGATCAATATGGCCAACGTCATCGACGACAAGTTACAGATTATGAAATTGGTTATCGTAGTGTTAAAGGATTGAATAATGAATGGTTTGTTACTGCAACTTTGCAACTATCTACTAATCCTAATAAAAATGGCTTGGCAAAAATTCAGGCTTTATTAAAACAACGCAATGCCAATCAACCAATTGGTTTGCCTAGTTGTGGTTCAGTATTTCGGAATCCACCTAGTAATCATGCAGCTCGTTTGATAGAACAGGCTGGTTGGAAAGGTTATTGTAGAGGTGGTGCTTATGTATCAGAAAAACATGCAAATTTTATTATTAGTAGTGATAGTGCTACAGCTAATGATATTGAAAGTCTAATTATAGATATACAATCCTCAATACAAAAAATGTTTCAAATTAGTTTGATTTCAGAGGTTCGTATTGTTGGAAGATATAAATAGACTTACACAAAGTTAATGTATATTTGGTAATTTAATAGTTAAGATAGTGGTATTTGTCTCATCTGATGTGTCAAGATGGAGGCTACCTGTTTGAGTTTCAGCCATTAATTTAGCAGAATAAGTTCCTAAGCCAGTACCATTGCTTTTACCCATAGTTACAAATTTATCGAAAAAGCTATTGCGGATTGCTACTGGAACAGTTCCTTGGTTACTAATTTTAATTGTTGCTTCCTCTTCATTATCAAGAAAAATCTTAATGATAGAGTCACTTGGTGAGGCTTCCAAAGCATTTCTGAACAAGTTAGCTAACATGGAATAACATAACAAATATTCACCTTGGATTAAAAAATTACCTTCTGTTGTTATCAATTTACCATTTATCGAAATCTCTGTGGTTATATTCACAGTTTCCATATGAACCTTGGTCTCAGAGATAATTTTATTAAAAATTGCCATTATATTGACTCGATCTGGACTATAACTATAAGTTCCAATTTCCATTTTGTATAGATCAAGCGAACTATTGATCATATCTAACATTTGATAACCAGCAATTTCAATGTTTTTTAAAATATTTTTATGTAACCCACTATCAAATTCATCTATCAACAATGAAGTTGCGCTGATAATACCATTAAGTGGATTTTTAAGGTCATGACGAGTTATATGCCCAACATTTTCTCGTAATACTGCCATTTCTTCTAAGTCAACATTTTTCTGTTCTAATTCATCATAAGCTTTTGTTAATTTTTTATAAGCAGACATCAATTTTAATTGAGTTTTTACTCTGGCTGATACAATTGATGGACTGATAGGTTTAGATATATAATCAGCTGCACCAAGTTCTAATCCTTTAGCTTCATCCATTTCACTATCCATGGCTGATACAAAAATAACCGGAATATATTTAGTAGCTGGATTTTGTTTTAATTGTCTACACACTTCATAACCATCCATGACTGGCATTATAATATCTAGCAAAATTAAATCTGGAATTGGGCTGGTAATAGCCATGTTTAATGCTGTTTTACCATTTTTAGCAACAAGTACCTCATAATTATTTTTTAAAATATTTCCTAAAGTATTGAGATTAACCGGTTCATCATCAACAATTAAAACTCTGTTTTTCATCATATTATTAATTATTTGTGTTTAGTATGTCAGTAAGCTTAGTTATAGTTTCTTGAGCAGCAGCAAATTCAAAATTATCAACTTGTTTCTCTAAATTATAATAAAAACTTTGTAAGTCTTTACCTAAATTATGTTGAATATCTGGAAGTAAATCAGTAGCTTGAAAATTACCATTTTTTAATAAGATTGTCAATTTAGCTAATAGTTTTAATAAAATATTAGTATTCGTTTTAGTAAATTTAAGATGGTCTATATTTATATCCGCTAAAACTTGCATGGTTGCTATTATATTGTCGGAAAATTGAGTTAGTAATTCTGGAGTAATTTTTCGTTCTGACCTAAGCATTAACTCCATATTTTTTGCGGTTTTATATATGTTTTCAATTCCTAAGTTACCTGCTGCACCACTGATAGTATGCACTAAATATATAACTTTTTCAAGTCTATTTTGTTGAATAGCATGATTAATTTCTTTTGTAATATCTTGATAATTATTATAAAAATCTCGTAACAGTCGCTGATAAAGTTGTTGATTACCACATAGCCTTTTTAAACCAGCTATAGTATTAATTCCTATCAATTTATTAGTATCTATATTTACATCAGTTGTAACAGTAGTACAATTTTTAGTAATTGTTCCAGCTACCCATTTTTCTAAAACGGTAAATAATAAATTATCATCAATAGGTTTACTAATATAATCATTCATACCAGCAGCTAGACATTTTTCCCGATCACCCCTCATAGCATTGGCAGTCATAGCGATAATGGGAATTTTAGCATAAAATTCTCTAATCAATTTAGTAGCCTCATAACCATCCATTTCTGGCATTTGAATATCCATTAATATGGCATCAAAGTTATTATTTTTAACCATTTTTACTGCTTCTTTACCATTATTTGCAATACTAACAAATACTCCTTCTGCTTCTATCATTTCTTGAACAATTTGTTGATTAATTAAATTATCTTCTACTAATAAAATTTGAATACCATTTAGATTTTGAATTGAGGTAGTAATAATATTGGTAGGGAAATTGGTTGGTTCAGTTTGCATATCAAACCAAGCGGTAAAATTGAAAGTGCTACCTTTATTTAATATAGAATTTACCCATATATCGCCTTGCATCATTGTTGTGAGTTGTTTACAAATCGTTAATCCTAAACCAGTTCCACCAAACTCACGAGTAGTAGAACCATTAGCTTGAGTAAAAGCATCAAATAAAACTGGAATAGTTTGAGCAGGAATACCAACTCCAGTATCTTGGATTGCAAAATGTAATTTAATTCGTTCTTGTTCAGTCTGGATCAATTTAATACTTAGAGTAATAACTCCTTTAATAGTAAATTTAACTGCATTATTAATCAGGTTAATCAAAATTTGCTTGAGTCTTAGAGAATCACCAACTATATAATTTGGTACTTCTTCATCTAATTGTAAAAAAAATTCTAAATCTTTACTTTCAATTTTAGTACTCAATAAATCAGAAATTTCCTGTAATATAGTATGGAGAGAAAAAGATACTGTTTCTAGTTCTAATTTACCAGCTTCAACTTTAGAAAAATCCAGTATATCATTGATAATATCAAGTAAATTTTGAGAAGAAGATTTTATTTTTAATAAATAGTCTTGTTGTTTGGAATCTAGTTCTGTTTTTAAAGCTAATCTGGTTAAACCGATAATAGCATTCATTGGAGTACGAATTTCATGACTCATATTGGCTACAAATTCACTTTTGGCATAATTTGCAGTTTCCGCTACCTCTTTGGATTGTTGTAATTCGGATTCTATTAATTTACGTTCAGCTATTTCATAACTTAATTGTTTATTTTTTGTTTCCAATTCCCTAGTTCTTGCGATTACTTTTTGTTCTAGTGAGGCATTCAATGTTTCAATTTCAGTTTGATGTTTCTGAATTAATTTATCATTGCTAAACAATTCAATTGCTTCATTAATTATTAAGAATAATTGCTCTCTGTCCCAAGGTTTAGCGATATATCGATGTAAATTACCTCTATTGATGGTATATTTCATTTCTTCATTACCAACATGGCCTGATAATAAAATAGTTAAAGTAGTTGGAGATTTAATATGCAATTGTCGCATAACCTCATCTCCCTTCATACCAGGCATTAAATAATCAACTATTGCTATCGGTACTTCTATTTGTTCTCCAAGTAATTCCTCCAATAATTCTAATGCTTCTTCTCCACTTTCAGCAGTTTCAATATCATAACAATCACCCAATCTTTGCTGTAATTGTTCTGTCAGAGCTTCTAAGACAATGCTTTCATCATCTATACATAAAATAACCGAATTATTCATAACTTTTGTAGGCCAGTTTTAATAGTTTGTATTAACTCATCTTCTACCCAAGGTTTAAACATACAAGCATGCAAACTAGCTAATTTTTTGGCTCGCTTAATTGCTTCATCGTCAGCTTGGCCAGTTAACATAACTTTAACAATATCAGGATATTTAGCATGAACTTTGATTAAAAATTCATCTCCTTTCATACCTGGCATTAACCAATCAGAAACAATTATTAATACATCAACATTATCGTCCACTAATTCTTCAATAACTTCAAAACCTTCTTCAGCAGTTTCGGCTGTTTCATACATATACTCTCCGCCTAATCTTTTTTCCAATTGTTCGACCAAACTTTCTAATACGATTGTTTCGTCATCTACACATAAAATAGCTTTGTTTGTCATAATATTCTCTCAAATTAATAGTTTCATTTATTATATAATTTATTGGTAGGTTTACAAGGTTATTACATTTGCTACTAAGTATAATTCATTCATAAATACATTTAGTATAACGACAAAACGCTTCGAATTTGGAGTTGGATTTCAATATCAGGATATCTAGTAAAATATTCTACTAATAATATTTCTGCGAAACCTTTTGTGCCTTGTTTATTAGCTGTTACTAAATAAAGCAAAACTACCGACCATTAAAATAACCGCCTGTTTTCTTGTCAAATACTTTGTGTGTTGCAAAAATTCGCTTAGTTGCTTTGGCTCGTTGCCTATCATCAGTATGTCGAGTATTAGATATCTTTCCTAAGATATATAAGGATGCAGAATGAATTGCATAAATCGTGTATCGTGACTTGAAAGATGTAATTCGTAAACTCATTACATCCTACATGGAGTATGTAATTAACCATATATATATTCTAGTAGCCAAACACCCCTAGTTCTCCTTCTAAGTGGGGAGGTTAGTAATCTGTCTGCGTAACATCAGTTTGTAAATAATTTAATCTAATACTGCTGTTGTTTGCATTGTTAATTTTATTTTGCTATTTGTAATCAGTAAATCTTTATCTCCATATTTTTCAGGAGGTTTACCAACATTTCCAATGATTGTATCATTTTCCAAAGTTAGCCGATATTCATTAAAAGTTCCCCAAGAACTACTAGCA
This sequence comes from Candidatus Marithrix sp., assembly GCA_045046925.1. Lineage (GTDB taxonomy): Bacteria > Pseudomonadota > Gammaproteobacteria > Beggiatoales > Beggiatoaceae > DRQV01. The sequence goes on from JASFYV010000223.1 coordinate 23,257, forward strand.
TGTTTAGATTCACCAATTTTTTGCCCACGTTTTAAACGCATTAAATGGCGAATTGCCTTTATTTCTGGGATAACTTCAGGTTCTTGTCCATCTTGTTTGGAAGCATTTCTTTCATTAATTTCAGCAATTTTTTGTTTGTATTCATTAACATTAATCCAATCTAAATCACCTTCTTGATCTTCATTAATCTGGTATTGGCTATTAATATTACCTATTAATTTAGCATGTAAAAAATTAGATGGTTCTGGTTCATCAAAAATATAAGTATAATGAATAACTTCAGCTCCAATAAAACCAGCCTGTACTATATTTATCTGTAATTCAGTTTCATACACATTATTAGCTGTTGTATATTCTCCTTTCCACTTCTTATTACGCAGACTTTGTTGGGCTAATTCAACGTTAAACTTATCTTGAACTTCTTCGGCATCTAACAATCTGAAAGCTGTATCAGTTGGATTAAATTCCACAGATAATATCCAATTCAATGTGTCGACTCCAAAATCAGTTTGGTTAGTAGTTTGGATTCCTGCAATATTCAGTACTAAATGTGTATCTGTATTATTTAAATAGGCTTTAGAAAAATCCACCTCAGAAGCCTGACTAACAACAAGTACCCCACATAAACTTATCAAACCAATAAAATATTTCATAAATTACCTTTAATATAAATAGTTGAATTATTAAGCAAGCATAGAGCCAATTATAGCATTTTTAAATTTTTTAGACTACAGTTAGTATTGAACAAATAATTGATTTTGAACTTAATTAATAATTAGCCATGATAGAATTAAGAATTGCCATAATTTCCCCAAAGTATTGTATACTATATCATTAAGAGGGTAAATTAGAACCTAATATCAATCGTAAGCATAGGAAAATAAAATGTCTAGTAAAAAAATTTTGCTAATCGCTCCCACTGGTCAAGTTGGTTGGGAACTACATCGTTGTGTGCAACCGCTTGGTCAAGTATTAGCTGTTGGGAGAAATAAAGCACAGACTTTTATTGATTTGGCTGATCCAGATTCGATTCGTAGTGTTATCCGTGAGATTAAACCCGACATTATTTTAAATGCTGCAGCATATACAGAGGTTGATAAAGCTGAGAAGGAATCTGAATTAGCATATACTATTAATGGAACTGCTCCCAGTATTTTGGCTGAAGAAAGTTTACGACTACAATCATTGTTAGTACATTATTCCACTGATTATGTTTTTGATGGTACTAATGATAAACCATATACCGAAACTGATCCAGTTAATCCAATGGGAGTTTATGGAGCCAGCAAGTTAGCAGGAGAACAGGCAATTATAGCTATTGGTGGCAAGTACCTAATTTTACGTACTGCTTGGGTATATGGATTACGAGGTAGCAATTTTTTATTAACTATGCAAAGACTTGCTAAAGAACGAAAAGAACTTAAAGTAGTTGCAGATCAAATTGGTTCTCCGACTTGGAGTCGAATTATTGCGACGGCTACCGCTCATATTTTAGCTCAACTAAATTCACCATTGTATCCAATTGATATTAAAGAATTATCTGGTATTTATAATTTGACTTGTAATGGTCAAACTAACTGGTATGAATTTGCCAAAAGTATTATTGCTCAATATGAGAATCAACCTAATATTTTACCAATTCCAACAGCAGATTATCCAGCACCAGCCAAACGTCCAATGTATTCCGTATTATCCAATGAAAAAATTACTAAAACTTTTGGCATAGAATTACCTGACTGGGATAAATGTTTAAAATTATGTTTAGTCTCTAGTAATTGACACCTTGTAAAACAAACAAAATTTATAATTATAAAAATCATCCAACTCAGGAAAATTTAACAAAACGTTAAATCTTATCTAATCATTTAACAATCTGTTAAACCTTCTTGACATCTTTCTAAAATAATTTAATATTACCCTGTAGTATTTTCAATATCTTTCCGTCATTTTCCAGAATTTGGATTATTTTCCAGATTTTGGATTTTTTTTAGAATTCTTAATGAAAATATCTATTTAATCAATTAATAACGCACATCTTGTAGTTTATCACTTCCACTCTGATCATAAATTAGTCAATTCAAAACCGAATTCATATATCTGTAAGTTTTTATTAAATCTAAAAACTTGGCAAATCTAAATATATTTTTCTGATTGTAACTAGTAAATTATTTAATCTGTTAGCAATTCATTCATCCTATTCTGAATATTTATAATATAAACAATATAATACCTTAGATTGGCATGTATATAGCAGAGTGTATTAACATTAGGTTTTCATAAATTAGTTAAATTTCACCAATAATTTCGACCATTTTTAATAAAGGTTTAATTATATTACTAATATTTATAAGTATATAAAAAACTTAATTAAAAGACCATCAGAATTATTGTTTTATTAAAAATTAAGGAAATTCCTTATAATAAATTTACAGAACTTTGTCTATACTTATGAAATAATGTTATTAATAATTTTCTGAGGTATTATATGAAAAATTTACAGCCCAATGAGGCTATTAAATATCCAGTGAAGAAGGCTCGATCTGTCTTAGCTGGTTCGATAAAAAATATATTATACGCTTCTGCTTTAGCAGCTAGTTTAAGTTCTGGAGTACAAGCTGCGGTTAATATTTATTCCGATCCATTATTATGTCCAACATCACTAGTGTGTGGGACTGCATTAGAAGCTGGGCCTACAGCTGGAGATTTAGAAATTGTTTTAGATGTTGCTTCTGCTGCTGGTACAGAAATAACTTATGAAGTGACCGGAAATGCTACTTTAACTACTGACTATACTATAACAGGAGCAGCTCCTTGTGTAGTAAATCTAGCAACAAACTGTTTTCTAGTTGCAGCAACGACCACTAGTACTTTACTTACAGTTACACCTGTTGATGATGTAGCTTTAGAAGGAAATGAAACAGTAACTGTTACACTTTTAGGTGCACTTGATGGTGTTACTAATATTCCAATTAGTACTACCAACGATTCGGCCACTTTAAATATTGTGGATAATGATATAGCTAGTGCCACTCAACCACTGGTAGGAATTACAGCTACTATAACGCCAGCGGCAGAACCTGGTACTGCTGGCCAATTTACCATTACAGCATCTCCAGCTCCAATAGCTGATATAACAGTGAATTATACTGTTTCTATTGCTAGTACAGCAGAAGCTGGAGCGGACTATGTAGCATTAGCAGGTAGTGTTACATTAACTAATGCTGTATCCATGAAAACGATTGATATACAAGTTATTGATGATATATTGGTTGAACCTACTGAAACCATAATTGTTGAACTTGATTCCAATGCAGCTTATCGATTAGGTTCATCTATTTCAGCTACGGTTGAAATTACTAATGATGATATACCAGTTGGACAACAGACCCATTTGTTTACTATAGATGATGATGGTGAAATGGTTCAAATTAATGCAGATAACCAAATTTCTCCACCAAATCCGGCAACTCAATGTGTTAGTTTTGGAATAACTACCGGTGGAACCGAGATTATACAATCATTCAAAGTTGGTTCAACAACTGATGCCACTAGTCCAGATAGTATTTCTTCAATTTTCTTTCAGCCAAATCCAGACAATGTATTTAGGCGTACTCGTTCATTAGACCTTGATAATTTATGGGGTCTAGGTTATGAGCAAGACCCAGATATTGGTATTTTTGACGCTACTTTTAGTCCACCAGTTAGTTCTGTAGATAAAGTAACCACTTACAATCGTACTTTGGAAGTATGGGCTGCTAACGATACTTATGCTAAACCGATAGAAATTCCAATTAATGCTTTCTTAGTGCCAAATAATTTACCTGCAATTCAAGCCTTTAATGGTTCTACTAGCAATGCAGCTATGATTACTAACGGTACATCTATGGCTATTGACATGGGTACAACTGTAGTAGGAAGTACTCTTACTAAGACCTTTACGGTTAAGAATAGTGGTTATGCAGAATTACGCTTACAACCAACCACAGTAGCATTTTTAACTGGAACTGGTAATGGATTTAGTGCCGGGCCTTATGTCACTCCAAATATTGGTGCTCCATTCCCAACTCCAACAACTAGTGGTTGTCCATCAACCTTAACCCATGAAGAAACTACTTTTACGGTTACTTTGAGTGCAAGTGAAGCTGGTGAATACCAAGGTACATTGTCTATAGTTGGTACTTCTCCAACTGGTGTACAACTCAGTCCTTATACTTTCCCAGTTAAAGGTATTGTTGAACCACCTCCACCAGTCTTACCAGAAATTGATGTTTGGGATGGTGACACTGAAATAAAACATGAAGCTCTTGAACCAATTGATTTTGGAAATACTACAATTGGAAGTCCAATTTCAAGAACCTTAACTTTTAAAAATCCAAGTAGTGCTACCCTGAGTATCTATGATATTAATACTCCTGAAGGTTTAAAAGTTACCAGTACTGCTCTTAACTTTACGGTAAATCCTAAGAGTGAATTAAGTGTAACTATAGATTTAGAAGCTACTGTAGCTGGGACTTATGAAGGACCTTTAACCATCGCTAGTAATGATGCTGATAACAATGATGGTGATGGAGTTGAAAATCCATACACTATATTTGTACGAGGCGTAGTTTCTGCTGATGCTGCAAGTATTGCTACTCTAGCTTTAACCGCACCAACCAACGGTAATATTACCAGTAATATAGGTGGAATAAACTGTGGTAGTGCCGGAACTAATTGTGAAGCTGGTTATAACAAAGGTGATTCAGTAACCTTATTTGCAGTATCTGATAGTACCGCAACATTTACTAGTTGGGGTGGTGATTGCACAGGTTCAAATAATCCATTGCTTATAAACTTAGATGCAGATAAAAATTGTACAGCAACTTTTAGTGGTGGAACTGTAACAGACCCAATAACTGATCCTGTGATTGACCCGATAACCGATCCTGTAACAGGAAATGTAGATTTAATTATTACAAGTCCGATTGATGGAAAAATTACCAGTCAACCTGAAGGTATTGATTGTGGAATTGGTGCAACAACTTGCCAAAATAGTTATGCTCCAAATAGTGCTATTTTATTAACTGCAACTGCTGACTCTAATGCTAACTTTATTAGCTGGGGTGGTGATTGTTCTGGAAATACAAGTCCTTTACCTATTACAATAGATGTTGCTAAAAATTGTACAGCTATTTTTGAAAAAGTAATTGATTCTCCAGAAATTCAAGTATTTGATGGTGCAACTGAAATAACAGATGGTGCAACAACAGCTATTGACATTGGTACAACTAACATTGGTCAACCAATTACCAAAACTTTCACAATTAAAAATTCTGGTAAAGCAACTCTGGATTTATATGGTTACAGACTACCTAACGGTTTTTATGTTAGCAGTATTTACCCTAGAGATTTAGCAGTTGATGGTCAATTTACTTTTGATGTACAACTTAATACTTTTGCTGCTGGTAATTTCAACGGCCCAATTGAATTATATAGTACCGATTCTGATGAAAATCCATTTGACTTTACAATCACTGGTACAGTTAATTCTATTGCAGGAACTGTAACTGATCCTGTAACTGGAACTGTAACTGTAACTGATCCTGTAACTGGGATTGTAACTAAAACTGTAACTGATCCTGTAACTGGAACTGTAACTATAACTGTAACTGATCCTGTAACTATTCCTGGAACTGGTACAGTAGTAGGTGCTGAAATTCAAGTTTTGGACGGCCAGTTAGATATAATCTCTGGTACTAACGTTTCGACTGATTTTGGTACAACTGCACTTGGTAGTCATATGACTAAAACGTTTACGGTAAAAAATGTAGGTACTGCTAATTTAACCTTAAATAGTCCGGTTACTTTAACTGGAAACGGATTTAATATAACCTCTTTTGTAACCCCAACCGAACTAGTATCTGGAACATCAACTAACTTCGATGTAACTTTAGATGCTACCAATGCTGGCAACTTTATTGGTACATTATCTTTTGGCAATACCGATGCTGATGAAAGTGCTTTTAACTTCCCAATCAGTGGCATAGTTAGTGAAGAATTGAAAGAAGAAATCAATTGTTTCGGAACTGGTCTGCTAAGCGGTGGAGTGTGTACAGTATCCCAACCATTCTCAACTGTTAGTGCTACTGGTGGAACAACCGATTCAGTAATGAAAGGTGGTTTATCACTGTATCAAAATGGTAAATTCGGTGCTTTTACTCAAACTGTTACCATAAATAGATTTGATTCTGTCTTAACTTCTGGTGTTATTAAAACAGATACTAATCACGTTGGTAAAAAAGCTGATATTATGGTCATCGGTTATCATGTTGACAGCAACTATCCTAGAGGTTATCAGTGGTATCAGTTAGCAAGTTGCACTACTTGTCCATTAGGTTGGAAAGTTGGTAATGTAGAAAGCGATGAAACAACGGCTATACCTTTATTAACTAAAGTTAATTTATCACCATTAAAAACTATTGACAAGATGCCAGAGTATCTTACTGTAGATATGTTCTCAGGAGTATTTGGAATACTTGGTCAATTGGATATGTATTTAGCTTATCGAGTTGAAGAAGGTACTGAAAAAGGTAAAGTTATTGTAACTTCTCCTGGTATTAGCATCATGTTGACAGAGTAATTGAAGTTCAAGTAGGGCGAACACATAGGTTCGCCCCTACATATTAAAATTTGTAGGGGCAGACCTACGTGTCTGCCCCAATTCCATTAAGTTAAACCTTGGAGTCCAAATCTGAAGGTTTGGATTATTCGGATTAAATATCAAATACTTCCAAATCTGAAGGTTTGGACTCCACTGAAGGTTTGGACTCCACTAAATTTTCCTTAACTTAATGTTTGCTTTCCTGCGAGTACTTCATTATGAATCAAATACCTACTTTATCTCAAATGGCAGTTCTATTTATAATACTACTTAATTCAATGGCAGCCTGGGCTGATGGAATAATTCAAGTATCAATAAATGGTAATTTGTCTAACGGTACTACAATGGTTGGTTTAAAATCTACTATAGTCGGTACTGCTGGTTCTACTACAACAATTAACATTACCAATGCAGCTACCGATGGTTCTACCCTTAATATTACCGACATTATTGTTCCAGACGGTGTAATTGTTTCAACTACTGCGTTTAGTTTGACAGATAACAATACTGGCACAATCAAAAAAACATTTACTCTAAACATAGCAGCAACAGCAACCACCAATATTAAAGGTAATATCATTATAGTTAATGATGCCTTTTCAGATAATCCTGTTAGTGGTAAAAATCCTAATAACTTTACATTTGGGATAAATGGCTATGTAAAAGGTACTGGCATAATTAACCTAACCATACCAACTGTAGCAGATATTAACAAAGTTATTTTTACTGCAATACCAATTTCAACTACCACAGTAACCACCACAATTAATTGTAATATAGTAGGGATTGGAACTATGACCTCTTTCAACCCAACAAGTATTCCCAGTTGGACTGACACTAATACAATAATAACAGTAAATCTATCTGAAGTAGAAGATAAAGATATAGTTAAATGTACCTTAACTAACAGCCTTGACACCATTTCTGGTTCACCGGCTAATTTTGAATTTGATTTAAGTTTACCACCAGCAGCAAGTATTAATTTATTCCCGCCAACTACAGCAGACGTTACCAAAGCTATTTTTACCCTAACTCCATCTGTGGCTACAACAGCATTAACTACTGTGAATTGTAATATTATTGGCAGTGGCAGCATCACCTCTTTTACCCCCACAACTATACCTACAAATACTGCAACTGTTACTGCAATAACAACTAACTTAATCGGAATAGTTAATAATGATAAAATTCAATGCAGTTTAACTAATCCAATTGACACTATTTCTGGTTCGCCAGCTAGTTATACTTTTAATTTAGGTTCAACCTTGCCAGAACTTGATATATGGGAAGGAGGAATTGAAGTTAAACATGGCAACAGTATTAATTTTGGAACTACTAAAGTTGGCTCTCCAATCGAAAAACAGATTATATTAAAAAATACCAGCAATGCAACTTTAAGTATCTATGATATTAATCCACCTAAAGGTTTTAAAATTACTAGCACCAACCTAAATTTTACTATATTACCTAATCAAGAATTAGCAGTTAACGTATTATTGGAAGCAACAGAAGCTGGTAATTTTAATAGTAGCTTTACTATTGCCAGTAATGATGGTGATAATGGCGATGGTGTTGAGAATCCATACACTTTTTTAGCCCAAGGAATTATAGAGAATTTAGCCAGTCCAAGAGTTCAAGTTTTGGATGGTATAACACCCATTGACGAAATCAAATTAGGCCTTACTACCATTGGCACACCATTAGCAAAAATCCTTACCATAAAAAATACCGGAAACTCTAATTTAACTTTAGCTATAACAACAATAGGCAACGGTTTTAGTATAATTCAGCCTAGTTCTCAGATAATTCCACCAAATGCTACCACAAATTTTACGGTCAGTTTAGACACAGCAACAATTGGTAACTATACCAGTATCATATCTATAACCAATAATAGTGACATCAACCCAATTAATATAGTTGCTAGTGGAGAAATAAAGCCTAATGTCAGTAATCCAGAAATTGAAGAAGTAAAGCCTAATACTAGCAGTCCAGAAATTCAGGTTTTTAACGGAATGGTAGAGATAATAGATGGTGCTACTACTCCAATTAACATTGGTACAACTACCGTTGGCCAACCCATCACCAAAAGATTTAGAATGAAAAATATAGGTACAGAAGCTATAGACCTATATGGTTACAGTGCTCCTAATGGTTTTAACATCACCAATATTTATCCCACTGGACTAGCAATTGATGAAGAATTCACATTTGATATACAACTTAACACATTAATTATTGGTACTTTTAACGGCCCAATCGAACTGTATAACAGTGATGCCGACGAAAGTCCATTTAACTTTATAATTAGCGGTACAGTCACTAATAACACAGTTATTAATCCAGCCAATCCAGAAATTCAAGTTTTTGACGAACAATTAGAAATAATTTCGGATACCAACATATCCACTGATTTTGGTATAGCAGCACTTGGTACTAACATGACCAAAACCTTTACCGTAAAAAATGTAGGTACTTCTACTTTAATTCTAAATAGTCCAGTCACTACCCAAGGTAGCGGATTCAATATAAATTCCTTTATGGTACCGACTGAGTTAAATCCTGGAGAATCAACAACCTTTGATGTAATTTTAAATGCCAGCAATGTTGGTAATTTTGTCGATATATTATCTTTTAATAATAATGATATTGACGAAAGTTTATTTACTTTTCCCATTAGTGGCACAGTTAGCAAAGAATTACGAGATGAAACCAACTGTTTTGAGATTGGATTAATAAGTGGAGGAGTATGTGTAGTTGCACAACCATTTAATGTTATTAATGCCACTGGCGGAATAACTGATACCCAAATAAAAGGTGGACTGTCAGTTTATCAAAATGGTAAATTTAGTGCTTTTACTCAGAGTCTAACGATTAATCAATTTACCTCCGTATTGACTGCTGGTGTAATCAAAACCGATAGCAAATATATAGGCAAAAAAGTTGATATAATGGTAATAGGTTATCATGTTGCTCAGTATTATCTTCAAGGTTATCAATGGTATCAACTAGCAAGTTGTACTACCTGTCCATTAGGTTGGAAAGTTCTTACAGTAGCAAGTGATGAAACAACAGCCATACCACTATTAACCAAAGAAAATTTATCTCCATTGATGACCGTTAATAAAATGCCAGAATATCTTACTGTAGATATGTATTCTGGAGCATTTAGAATAATTGGTCAACTAGATATGTACTTAGCTTATCGAATTGAAGAAGGAACAGACAAAGGCAAAATTATCGTGACTTCACCCGGTATTAATATAATATTATTAGATAATTGATTTTGAATTTAATTAAGAATTAAGAATTAAAAAATATGAATTTAGCTGGTGCAAGTGTTAAACGTCCAGTATTTACTACAATGGTAATGCTGATGGTGATAGTGTTAGGAAGTATGGCACTTAGCCGATTACAAATTGATCTATTACCCAGCATAGAACTTCCTAATTTGACAGTCCGCACTAAATATCAAGGTGCTGATCCAATCGTCATGGAACGCTTAGTTACTCAAATTCTTGAAGAAATTATTGCTACAGTTCCTGGAGTTGTGGAAATGAGTTCTAAATCTTATGAAGGTAATAGTAATATTAGCGTAACTTTTAATTGGGGGACAGATATTAATGCTGCTGCATTAGACGTACTAGTTACTATAGAAAATGAAATTAGTGAGTTGCCAGATGATATTGTAAGACCCCGAGTTAGCAAATTTGATATAGATAGTTTTCCAGTAGTATTGTTAGGAATTTCCAGTAAATTAGACCCAGTAGAACTCACTAAATTAATAGAAGAACAGATTCGTTATCGTTTTAGCAGAATTCCTGGAGTAGCTCAGGTTGATCCTTGGGGGAATTTTGAACGTGAAGTGCGAATTGAATTAGACCCGAATAAAATTAATTCGTTAGATATATCTTTAGCTGAAATATTACAAGCTATCCGTGATGCTAATTTAGATTTGCCAACTGGTAAAATTAGACAAGGTCGTTATCAAGTAACTTTGCGAACTCCAGCCGAATTTAATAGTTTAGATCAAATCCGCAATTTAGCAATTTATCATCATGCAGGTATGGTTGTAACTTTAGATCAAATAGCTAATGTCAAAGACACCTATACAAAGCTCACTCGTATTGTCCGTATTAATGGTGACCGAGGAGTTCGGATTGCTATCCGTAAACAACCTAATGCTAATACTGTAGAAGTTGCTAAACAGATATTGGCCGAAGTAAAAACTTTAAATCAGACTTTTTCCCAAATAAACATTGTTCCTGTTATTAATCAAGGTAATTTTATTGAACGTTCTATTGCTAATGTAGTTCAGTCGATATTATATGGTGGTTCACTAGCAATCTTAATTTTATTGTTTTTTCTACGAGATTGGCGTAGTACCTTGGTCATTTTCACAGCTATTCCCATTTCTATATTTGCCACCTTTGCCCTGCTTTATTTTAATGGTTTTACGCTCAATTTAATGACTTTAGGAGGTTTAGCTTTAGGTATCGGTATGATGGTGGATAGTTCAGTAGTAGTGTTGGAAAATATTTTCCGTCGCTATCAAGAGTTTGGAGAACCACCAGCTATTGCGGCAGTCATAGGTACTAATGAAGTGGCATCAGCTGTAATTGCTGGTACTATCACAACTTTAGTGATATTTCTGCCATTAATTTTTGTAACTGGTGTATCTGGTATCTTATTTCAAGAATTAGCCTATGTAATTATGTTTTCTCTGTTTTGTGCATTGCTAGTATCACTAACCTTAATCCCAATGTTAGCTGCTAAGTTAATGAAAACAAATACTAATACCAATAATATAACTAGTATAGAAAATAACTATTGTAATCTATTACATTCAGTCCTTAAAAATCGTTGGTTCACTATTTTAGTATCAACCTTAATTTTTATTGCTTCTCTATTTTTACTACCAAAAATTGGCACCGAATTTATGCCACCAAGCGATGAGGGAGAAATACGGATTAATGGTGAGATGCAAGTTGGGATACACCTAGATATAGTTGATCAACAAACTAAATTGCTAGAAGAGTTAGTTTATCCACTAGTGCCGGAAGCCGTATCTTCAGTTACTACAGTAATGGCATCTGGTACTCGTGGTAGTTCTAAATCATGGGGTGGAATTAGAATGTCATTATTGCCAGTATCAGAACGTTCTAGTTCTAACAAAGAGATTGCTAAAGATTTACGTCAGCAACTAACAGGCAAAATTCCTGGTATGAAAATTCGAGTTCGAGCTCCACAAGGCCAATTTTTATTAGAGCGAATTCTGAAAAATACCGAAGGTATAACGGTGGAAGTGCGTGGTTTTGATTTGGCTATTTTAGCTGAACTAGCTCAACAAGTAAAAAATAATATCTCAGATATAGATGGTATTACTGATATAGAAATTAGCCGTAAAACTGGTATTCCTCAACAAAAAATTCATATTGATCGAGCTAAAATTGCTAATTTAGGATTAACAGTACGTGATATAACGGAAACTATAGAAACTGCTGTGGCTGGTTCTAAGGCTGGAGAATATAGAATCGATGGTAATTCTTATCGTATTTTAGTACAATTAGAAAATGCTGAAGAACGTTCCATCGATGAAATACTTGATTTAACTCTGCTTATTCCAACTGGAGAGCAAGTAGTGCTTCGCAATTTAGTAAGCATTGAAACTGGTTATGGCCCAGTAAAGATTGAACGTAAAAATCAGCAACGGTTAGTTACAATAACTACTAATATATCTGGTCGTGATTTAGGTTCAGTAGCTGCTGAAATTAAAACTCGTTTGACTCAAATTCCTCGTCCATCTGGTTATGATTTGCTGATTGCTGGTCAGTTTGAAAAACAACAACAAGCTTTTCATGAATTAATTATATCTCTTATTTTAGCTTTATTACTAGTATATATGGTACTTGCTTCCCAATATGAATCTTTGCGAGACCCATTAATAGTTATGTTATCAGTTCCTTTAGCGGCAATTGGAGTATTATTCACTCTTTTTATGACAGAAACTACTCTTAACTTACAATCTGCTATTGGTTGTATAATGTTGGGGGGAATCGTAGTAAATAATGCTATCTTATTAGTAGATAAAACCAGTAAATTACGTCAAACTGGTATGATAACTAATTTGGCATTAATCGAAGCTGGCAGAAAGAGATTACGCCCTATTTTAATGACCACTTTAACTACTATTCTTGCTTTATTACCATTAGCATTTGGTATTGGTGAAGGAGCAGATGCTCAAGCACCATTAGCCAGAACCGTAGTAGGTGGTTTAGTTGGTTCTACTTTAATAACCTTAGTTTTGATTCCAGTAGTATATTCATTATTTTATTCCGATACTACTGCCTAAGAAAAATATATAGCATTTCCCGTTTGTATACCTCCCCTATCCCATTAAGGGCAACCTGCCCCTACATAATATGATGATTTGTAGGGATAATCCCTTGTGGTTACCCCCCTAATCAATATACGGAAAACGCTATATTCTTATTTAGGAAATATATCTAATCATCCATTCGCAATCTTAAACATTTTTGGGCTGGTTGATACCATTGAGCTAGATTATCTTGCAAAGAGTCAGCTGCTTGTTGTGGAGTTTTATCACCTAAAATAACTGCTTCAGTATTTTTATACATTAACCATTGTCCATCAGGCAAACCATCCATTAAATTAGGATAAGCCCAACGTACATCTTTGCCTTTATTAACATTTAAAGCTAGAAAATTCTTTGCATGTTCATTCGTAAGATTTGGTTGTTGGTTATGTAAAGGAAAATATCCTGGTAAAGTATTACTAAATAATTCTGCTGTTTCAGGTTTAGCCAGCCATTCTAAAAATATCTTCGCTTCCAGTTTATGTTTAGAGGCAGCATTGATTGCTATCCCAATTTCAGGATGATAAGTTATATGTTTAGGTTGACCTGCTGGAGCTGGGGTTGCAAAAATATCCCATGCAAAATTAGCCTGTTCCAATTCAATAATATCTGTTGAACTATCCATAAACATAGCAGCCTTCTCATTCAAAAATAGCTGTCTGCCTCCTTCTTCAGCAAGATTTTGTGAATTTTCTGGTAAAAATGGAGCAATATCAGCAACTGCTTGAAATGCCGCAACAACATGTTCGTCATTAAAACAACGTTGCCCAGTTTCATATTTAAGACGACCTTCTCTACCACCGATAAAATTGGGAGCCAAATTCATAAAAATAAGCTCAGAGGCTGAAAGATTATTTTTTATACCGTTAGCGAATGGAATATAACCAGCTTGTTGAATTTTATTTGCTACTATAATCAGTTGTTCCCAAGTAGTTGGTGGTTTTAATTGTAGCTTATTAAATAAATTTTGGTTATAATAAATTGCATGAGAAACTGCCATAAAAGGTATTGCATATTGTTCATTATTATGATTAACCCATGGATTACGGGCAACTAAATCAAAATTTTCTAAGCCTGGTAAATCAGTTAAAGGTTCTAAATAACCTGCTTCTGACAGTGGTCTGGAAAGAGAAAAAGATTTTAAATAAAATAAATCAGGAGCAATACTATTTTTTAATTGAAATCGGATCATTTTTACGAATTCTAGAAATGGAGTAAATTTAACCTCAATATTCGGATATTGTTGATTAAAAACAGCTAAAAAACTATTCATTTGTTCCACATCTTGTACTCGCCAAGAACCTAAAGTTAAAGTTACTTTATCACTATCAATTGGAGTTTTGCTTACATATGTATGATGAATATCATCTTTATTTAGTTTAGAATATATTTCAGTTATATTATTACCATACACGTAAAAAGTTATAATTCCTGCACACATAAAAACTACTGGATATACTATTCGACCTAATAACAATACCTTTTGTTGAGATTGCTTATTTTCTCTAATAACTTCTCGTTGGCCAACTACGACTAAAAATAATTGGAAAATAATTAAGCCGTAAATTACATAAAAACCATAATCTAATACTACAGCATATCCAATTCCTGTTGGTAATCCATTGGCTAAACTTAGATGAAAAAATGCCACAGCTACCAATGTGCCACTAACTGCTCCCACTGAAATCTCTTTAAATGGTAAAAACATAATTAAATATGACAATCCAACTAAAAATAATAATGGCAACAAATTTTTAGTCACAAAGCTAGATACATCTCTTTTTACTTCAATAACAGCATTAAAACGAGAATATTCGATACTAGAATCAGTTCCAAAAAAACTTGGATCACCTAAAGTTGATTCATTTTTAGTTATATCCTGAAATAAATTAACCGCATTTACATTCCAATCTGTAATTAAATCAAATACATGATTCCGAGTAAATTTATCTAATACACTCTGAGTCTTCATACCAACAAAATCTACAACATAAATTATATTATACCGAGTTAAATAATTATGTTTAAACCTAATAGCCAATTTTTGAGTATCAAACGGATAATCTTTAAAATTAAATCTTTCTTTAAATTGAGCCTTAATCTGATAAGCTCGATATATAACATTGTTTGGTAAATCTTTTTCAGCAACTGGTTTACCTAACTTTAAATCGCTAAAACCTACTTTAACTGAATTAACAAACTTAATTGCATCAGCTTCTACGCCTTTTTTGAATCTAAACCATAGGTAAAAATCAACTTCATATTTTGAACTTTTTGCATCTAAGTTGCTTATTTCATTGAAATCAATACCAGTATAAACAATATTAGTTTTATGCATATATTGACCTGCAATAATAACAATTCGCTCAGCCAGAAGTTCTTCTTCCAAATTAGGAATATTAGTTGGATTTGGTACATGCTGAAATTGGGTTAGAGCTGATATAAGTTGTTGATTTTTAAATACTCCTATTGCTAAAGGTTTAACCGCATTTCCTTGTAAATCAAAATGAAACTGTCCATTTAAACCTTCTATAGCCATTTCCATACTATTACGAGTTGCTAAGTAATCTCTAATTTTTCTTCTTTCTGTTACTATATCATTACCTTGAATATTTGAATCCCGCATTGCTTCGACAAGTATTTGAATCGCTTCATATGCAGTGACAGTAACCCAAGTTGGTTCTTCATGATATTCATTTATATAGGCATTTCTACTTAATTGGGCATTTTCACCTGCTACATCATAAATCATTGGAGCTACTGCAAAAATTCCATCAGAAAAAAATCCGGGTTGAGCTTTTTCTTCAGGATATTCATTAAATTGAGCTGCAAAAGTTTTTTTACCTATTGAATCACCGCCGATAATCGGATAATTTAACCCTTTACGTTTCATAGAAACAATAAATTTCTTAGCTTGTTCGGCATTTAAAGCCAGTAAAATACCACCTTTTACATTAGTCCGTAAAAAATGTTTAGTAATATTTTCAATGTCTTCATCAGAATTAACTGAGTTATTACCAGTAATGCTAAATTTATTTTTTATAATACCTTTCAAACCTATATATGAATTTTCAAAACCATCTAATAAGGTATTGGAATAATCACTATCTTTATCATAAATAATAATAATTTCGCTATAATCTAACACTCTTTTAATATAATTAGCCAAAAAAATCCCTTGAAAACCATTGTTAGGAATTACTCGGAAATACCATTCGTTATTTGCAGTAACATTATCAGCAGTACAAGTAGCTGAAATAGCAGGAATTTTAGCTTGTTTGTATATTTTACCTCCTTCGAGACAAGCAGCACTAGTGTAATGTCCAATAACAGCATGAGCTTTATTTTGTTCAACTATCTCAGTAGCTATTTGTTTAGCCTTATTTTTATCATTTTGATCATCAAAAGACAGTAAGCGTAATGGTTTGTTATTAATACCACCAGTACTATTAACTTTATCAACATAACTTTGAACAATTCTATACATCGCTTTGCCATTAGGATCATCTGGAGAATGAATCATAGCAATATAAATTGGATGTTGGCCGATGATTTTATTTTGTCCCCAAAAAATGAGCAAGGATATAATTATTGCAATAGATATAAATGCACTGAGTTTAATTTTATTAGTCATAAAAATTTCCATTTATTAAATTTATTATGTTTAACAA
>JASFYV010000224.1:0-5408 GCA_045046925.1 Candidatus Marithrix sp.
AATGAGTTAAAAAATGCACGTTAAAAATCTACTGAAGTTACAATTTTTAATTATATGATTTTTAAAATAATTTTTTAGCTCTTAATTCACATTTTAGTACTTTGCTAGTAAAACCTCTATTAAATCTAGGTTTCACTAGCTATATTTTTATGCGGCAAGTACTTTGTGTAATCTATCCATAGATTTTTCCAAATTTTCCATGCTGGTTGCAAAAGAAATTCGTACATAACCATCAGCCCCAAAAGCTGAACCTGGAACTAATGCAACTCCTGCTTTTTCAATCAATAACTCACTGAATTCAATGTCAGTCTTAATTCCCATCCGATTCATCACCGCTTGCATGCTAGGAAAGATATAAAAAGTACCATGCGAAGGTTTACATTCTACTCCTGCAATTTTTAGCAATGAATCCAACACAAAATCATGGCGTTGTTTAAAAGTTTTAACCATGTCTGAAACAAATGTTTGGTCGCCAGTTAAAGCTGCTAAAGAAGCATGTTGGGAAATTGAAGTTGGATTAGAAGTACTTTGAGACTGAATTGTCTTCATTTTTTGAATTAACTTTTCAGGCCCAGCAGCATAACCAATTCTCCAACCAGTCATTGAATAAGCTTTGGAAACTCCATTTAACACCATGGTCTGGTCATATAAGCCTGGACACATATTTAAAATATTCTTAAATGGAGTGCCTTCCCACAAAATATGCTCGTACATATCATCAGTTGCTATCATAATCTGTGGGTTCTTCAATAATACAGCACCCAGACCAGCCAATTCATCTGGAGTATAATGCACTCCGGTCGGATTAGATGGGCTATTGATTACGAATAGTCTAGTTTTATCAGTGATTGCAGCTTCCAACTGAGTTGGAGTTATTTTAAAGTTCTGCTCGATTCCAGCCTGGACAATCACTGGTATACCACCAGCCAACATAGACATATCAGGATAAGAAACCCAGTAAGGAGCTGGAATGATAACTTCATCACCAGGATTTAATAATGCTTGAGCTAAATTATAAAAACTTTGTTTACCACCACATGATACCAGTATTTGTTTTAAATTATAAGTAAACTGATTATCCTTGGAAAATTTATCAATAATTGCTTGTTTTAATGTAACAATTCCATCAACTGGGGTATATTTAGTGAAACCTTTGTTGATAGCTTCTATACCAGCATCTTTGATATGTTGTGGAGTATCAAAATCAGGTTCTCCAGCACCTAAACCAATTATGTCATGTCCAGCAGCTCGCATTTCAGCGGCTCTAGCTGTCACGGCTAAAGTTGGAGAAGGTTTAATCGCTTGAACACGTTGGGCAATCTGTAAAGTCACAGTTAGAATTTCCTAAAAATTTTAGTGAAAGAACTTTCGTTCTCAATGGGATAACATATTAATGTTAGAATTAATATTAACTTATTTGAATATTAAGTCAAATTATGAAGTGAAATTCATTGATAAAGACTGCTATTTTCTGATCCAGCCAGATTTATTTAAAATAATTCTTAATTCTTAATTCTTAATTCTTAATTCTTAATTCTTAATTCTTAATTCTTAATTCTTAATATTAAATTTTTTCCCAGCAGCTATTGCAGCACCAATAATCCCAGCTTGATTTAACATTTGAGCTGGAACGATATCTGCCTTAGCTTTTAGTAAATGTAAAAATTGATCATGTTTTCTACTTATACCTCCACCTATAATGAATAAATCAGGCCAAAATAAAGCTTCCATCCGAGCTAAAAATTCATTCACTCGCCATGTCCATGCTTTCCATTTTAAACCTTCTTCAGTACGATTACGAGATGATGCACGTTGTTCTGCTTCTTTACAACGGATTTCTAAACGACCAAATTCAGTATTGGGCATTAGTTGGCCATTTACAAAAATAGCACTACCGATTCCAGTGCCAAATGTGTGCATGATTACTACACCTTTATTATTTTTTCCAGCTCCAAATTCCATTTCAGCTATTCCAGCTGCATCTGCATCATTTAATAATAAGGTTTTGCAACCAGTTTTAGCATGAATTAATTCTTCTCCATTGATTCCAATCCAAGAGTTGTCAATATTAGCAGCAGTTTTAATGATACCTTGTTTGATAACAGCTGGAAAAGTACATCCAATGGGTCCATTCCAATCGAAATGTTGTACCAGTTCTTGTATTACTTCTGCTACTGCATCTGGGGTAGATATTTCTGGGGTGGCAATACGATGTCGCTCTACAATAAGTTCGGCTGTTGTAATGTCAACTGGAGCAGCTTTTATACCAGAGCCACCAATATCAATTCCTAAAATTTCCATTATTTTCTCCAATAATGTTCAAATCTGTAATATATAGCATTTCCCGTTTATATACCTCCCCCATCTCCTCCTAATTTAGGAGGGGAGCGAGGGGTGGTTGTATTTCATTTAATCGGTAAATGCTATAATAATTATTAATTATGAATGCTTAATTCTTAATTAAATTCAAAATATAAAACACACTATACCATAGTAGTTATATCTATAAAGTGATATTTATAAACAGATTATTAAAATTGGTTTAAATAAGAAACTGTATATACTTAACTTTATGTTTGAAAATTGTATAATAAGTATTAAATAACTATAAATTACTCGCTAATCCATTATTTAATCGGAGAAAATAATAATGACCCTTAATGACAAATGGCAAGAACAAATTATTACTTGGGAATATGACTCTTCGGCAAATCCTAAAATTGCTGATATTCCGATTCAAGCTTTTCCAGCTCAATTACATGAGGAAGGTACAACACGTATCATAGAATTGGATTTATCTGAAACTATTGGCACAACTTATTCGGCCACAACTCCAAATTTATTGGCGAATTATATACGCATCCAGGAAAATGAAAGTATTAAATCAGCCGTTAATTCAACCTCAGAAGTATTCTTTGTAATGCGTGGAGCTGGACACACTAAAACAGAACAAGGTGTTCTGGAATGGAAACAAGGTGATGCTTTTACTTTACCGACAAATTCAGGACTAGAGCATTATGCTGATAAAGATACTGCAATCTGTTGGGTTCATGATTCACCAATGTTGAGTTATATAAAAGTAGTTCCATCAGCACCTTGTTTTAAACCAGCTTTTTACTCTAAGGAATATCTTGATGGAAAAATTGCTAAAATTAGGGAAGCTGGAATTAGAGAAAATCGTAATCGTAATGGAGTAATTTTGGGTAATCCAGCTAGTGAAAAAACTCGTACTATGACGCATAGCATGTGGTCTTTATATAATTTACTACCTGTAGGAGCAGTTCAAAAACCCCATCGGCATAATTCTGCTGCAATTGATTTAGCAGTGTATGCCAAACCTAACGTATACACAATGATTGGTAAAGAAGTTGATTCCGAAGGCAATATTATTAATCCAATTAAAGCAGCGTGGAAATCCAATACTATCTTTGTAACTCCTCCTGGTTGGTGGCATGCTCATTATAATGAATCCGATGAAGATGCTTATGTTTTCCCAATCCAAGATGCTGGTATGCAAATTTATATGCGTACTTTAGATATTCAATTTGTTAAAAGATAATTAACTGAAGTTATATAGAAAGTTACCTCCCACGCCCCTTACTTATTAATGAAGGGAGTAAACAACTGCTAAATCCTCCTAGTTAAGGGAGGTTAGTAATCTGTTTGAGTAACATTAGTAATTAATTAGAATACAGTAGTAATGACTTGTTATGATAGAAATTATCCATCTGAACCTAATCATACTAAAATTAACCTGAGTTCGATATAAAAATATAATTACAATTTATTTAATATAAATATCTTATGTTCTTAAATTTTATTTGGGAACGATATTGAATTTATTATATTTTTATAACGAACTCAGATTAAATAATATCTATTAATTTCAATCTATTAAAATATTTTTATAAAAAACGACAGGAAAATATCTGGCTTGCGTTTAATGTTACATATAACTTTTAATGAAAAGGAAATAGTAATGAAACGTACTCAAGAAATACTCTCTCTGCCGCTATAGCAATGTTATTAACTTCCTCAGTTTGGGCTGGTAATGGTTCTCAAATGGGAAATGGGTCAAATAATTTTCAAAATCGTTCTTTGGTAGGAACTTGTGTAACTGATTCGGAAAATACCTGTTTACCTCAATCTAAATGGAATAATTTTGACAAGGACAATTCCAGAAACTAGCGGAATAATTATCAACAAGGTTCACCAACAAATTGTACTGATGAAAGCTATCAACCATTAGAACTAGCAGAAATAACAGAAGCTGAAGCAATAACTCTTGCATTCATGCGAGAAGAAGAAAAAATGGCTAGAGATGTTTATATAACTCTTTATGAAACTTGGCAAACTCCATTATTTGCTAATATTTCAAAAGCCGAACAACAGCATATGGATCAAATTAAAGAACTACTTGATAGCTATGAATTAGCTGATCCAGCCACCGAAGAAATAGGTGTATTCACTAATCCTGAAATTCAAGCATTGTATAATAGCCTGATTGAACGTGGTAATACTTCCCAAATTGAAGCTCTTCAGGTAGGAGCGTTAGTGGAAGAAGTTGATATATCTGACTTAGAAAAAGCAATTGCTGAAACTGAAAACCCTGCTTTGGAAAGAATGTATACTAATTTAATGAATGGTTCTTATAATCATTTACGTGGTTTTGTCCGCAATATTGAATATTTGGATTATATCTATCAAGTACAATACTTACCTCAGGAAACAGTTGATAATATTTTAAATCCTACTACTGTTAGTCGAGGAATTGGTATCAATGCTAACAACTCTCAAATGGTTGCAACTAGCTCCCAATTTAAGCCATCAATTCAAAATCGAAATGGTTGTTATAACAATGGTTCAGTACTTGCCAAAGAAGATGAGGTTACATTAGGTACTACTTTTCAGCCTGATTCCGCTCATGTTGGTCAACAAGCCGATTTATTAACAACAGTAACTTTTACTCCTGCTGGTAGTAATAAGCAAGGAATGTATAGCAAATCCCGATGATATGGTATACAAAATTAAAGACAATGTATAAAACAATTTCGAGCATCGGCAATAGAAGTATATAAATACTCCGTATCAAAGGAACTTTTTTAAGATAACTTTTGGTTTTAGCCCAAATATTTTCAATAGGATTAAGCTTAGGCGAATATGGAGGCAATGATTCCAGCCCTGGTAGTTTCATCAATCATAGCTATAGTTTTCTCATCATAATGAACTCTAGCATTATCTAAAATAACAACATTCAAAATTAAATCTGGTTGTCCCTCTAATAATTTTCGTATAAAGTCTTCACCTTCAACATTGCTACGGCCTCTATCAGATATTTTAGGGGTTTCCTGTTTCCTTAAATTGCTTTATTAATTTAAATACAAATTTTCCTGATACTTTAAAACGTT
>JASFYV010000225.1:0-5126 GCA_045046925.1 Candidatus Marithrix sp.
TAAAGAAGACAGAGACAAAGTTCGTTCAATGGTTCCAGAGGGCGACTTTATTGAAATATATTGCCGTTGCCCTATTAGTGTTTGTGAAGAGCGAGATGTGAAAGGGTTATACAAGAAGGCAAGAGCAGGTGAAATACCACATTTTACGGGAATAAGCTCACCGTATGAAGAGCCTGAAAATCCAGAGGTTATAGTCGATACGGATGGTAGTGTAAGTATTGGTGATACTGTTAATCAAGTTATTGCTACACTCAAAAAATTAGAAATTTTATAAGACTTAGATGAATAGTAGAGAAAAATTATTATATTGGTGTATAGGATGATGGTCATACAATAATTTATGCCAAATATTTTTTCTTATATTGCATTAATTGGCTGGCCACTTATATCCTTAATCTTTTACAAAAGGATGTCGGCTGTAATGGCAACCTTTTGGACCATTATCGGCGGATTTTTAATATTACCTGTAAAACATGCAATTGATTTCCCATTAATTCCACCATTGGATAAAGAGTCAATTCCTGTTATAGCTGCATTATTTGGTTGTCTATTTATAAAAAAAATAAGAATTAAGTTATTGCCTAAAGAAGGAATAGAAAGGTGGTTAGTAATAACTTTACTTATTATTCCATTTATTACAATGCTAAATAATCAGGAAGTTATTAATTCAATTCCTGGCTTAACTTTTCACGATGCTATTTCATCAGCTATTAGCCAGTATCTATTTTTATTACCATTAATCTTAGGTGTACAATTAATAAAAACAAACGATGATCTGCTAACTATTTATAAGATTATTGCGGTTTCTGCTTTGCTATATTCTTTGCTTATTCTTTTAGAAATAAGAATAAGTCCACAGCTACATACCTGGATTTATGGTTATTTTCCACATACATCCTTTGGGCAGCAAGTAAGGTTTGGAGGGTTTCGTGCAGTAGTATTTCTTGGGCATGGTTTAATTGTTTCAATGTATATAGCAATTGCATTAGGTGCGATCACTATCCTGATGAAGCAAAAAATAAAAATATTTGGTTTGCCTTCTGGATTGATTATTCTATATTTTTTGATATTACTATTATTAAATAAAACTGTAGGTGGATTCATATTAGGAGCATTATTATTCTTTGTTGTGGCATGGATGTCTGACAACATGGCCAGCCGTACTTCTTTATTAATAATATTTTTAGTTTTAATGTACCCACTACTGTTATTATTTGAATTATTTCCACATCAATTTCTTACTCAACTGGCTACAGATTTTGATCCTGGCCGTGGACAGTCATTAGCATTTCGTTTCTATAACGAAAACCTGTTATTAGAACATGCGCAGAAAAAATTATTTTTTGGGTGGGGTCCCTGGGGAAGAAATAGATTGGAGGGTTTAGTTACGGATGGGCACTGGATAATTATAGTTGGTGTATTTGGGTTATTTGGATTTTTATCACTGTATGGCTTGGCAGTTGCAAGTGTATGGAAAGCTGTTAAAGCAAATTCTTTACTTAAAAATAAAAGTGAGCAGCAATTATTAATTGGACATTCAATTATGGTGTCTGTAATTATGATTGACCAGCTACCTAATGCTTCGTTATCAGCATGGATGATGTTTTTTATTGGTGCATTACTAGGAAGAGTTAATAATATAAATTTTGAATATCAACGTAATAAAATAAATTTTATCAAAGCGTTAGAAAAATAAAATAATGAATTCAAATATAACATTCAAAAAACGAATTATTCAGGCAACATCATGGGTCATAGTTGGACATGTTTCGGGGCAATTACTTCGTTTGGCCAGCAATCTCATAATGACTCGATTATTAGTGCCTGAAATGTTTGGTATAATGGCAATAGCAAATGTACTTCTAATAGGTCTTTCAATGTTGTCTGATATGGGTATTAGGCAACATATTATCCAGAGTAAGCATAGTGAGTCTGAAATTTTTTTGAATACTGCTTGGGTGGTGCAGATCATCAGAGGTGGCATCATTTGGCTTATTACCTTATTGACTAGCTTATTTTTTGTTATGTACGCAAGTGACATACCATGGGCATCAGGAAGCGTTTATGCTGATCCAATACTTCCACTAGTCATCGCCGCACTTTCATTTACAGCCATATTTAATG
Organism: Candidatus Marithrix sp.; assembly: GCA_045046925.1. Lineage (GTDB taxonomy): Bacteria > Pseudomonadota > Gammaproteobacteria > Beggiatoales > Beggiatoaceae > DRQV01. Next base: position 2,125 of record JASFYV010000225.1, read on the forward strand.
GATTAGAATCCACAAAATTATCAATGGCTAATCGTAATCTTGTTGTTAATTTAGTAGTAAGAAATGAATTGATCTCACAAATAGTTGGACTTATAACTATGGTTGCTTGGGTATATATTGATCGTTCAATATGGGGGCTTGTTATTGGGGGTTTAGTATCAAGTTTTATGAGGATGGCGCTGTCCCACGTGGCTCTACCAGGTTATAAAAATAAATTTTACTGGGATCGAGAATCATTTTTTGAGCTGTTTCATTTTGGTAAATGGATCTTTTTAACATCAGCCCTCGGTTTCCTTGTATTGAATGGTGACAAACTAATTTTAGCTGGTTTAATTAGCGCTAAGCTTCTTGGTATTTATACTCTTGCAATCTTTATTACTGGTTCAATACGCCAGTTATTTAATAAGCTTGCAAATTCTGTTGCTCTATCTGCTTTTAGTGATGTGGTAAGAAGAAGGCCTGAAGATTTAAATAAAGTATATTATAAATTTCGATTGCCGGCGGATGGAATAATTCTTGTTACAGCAGGTATCTTATTTATATCAGGAACACATCTGATTGATTTTTTGTATGATGAGCGGTACCGCGAAGCAGGAAAGATGCTTGAAATATTATCTTTATTACTAATATTCGAGCGTTATTCATTAGTTGCACAATGTTTTATTGCTTTAGGAAAGCCTAAATATTTAGTACCTCTGTCAACTGCAAGATTACCTGTGTTATATATTTTATTGCCAATAGTATATGGAAATTATGGTTTAGAAGCAGCTCTTTGGGTGATTGCATTAAACCGGTTGTCAGAATTACCGATATTACTATTTTTAAAGATTAAAACATCACTACTTAATTTAAGAAAAGAAATATACTTGTTGTCTTTCTTTTTTATTGGCCTTTTTTTAGGTTGGGTAGTTAATCTTGTTCTAGGATAATAACAAAATTTACTTTTAGCTCTGTTTTAAAATAAGTAGATAACAGCGTTTATCATAAGACCAATAATGTTTTGGAATTACGATATTCAATGAGTTTTAATAAATATTAAATATTTATATAGTAAAGGATATATATGAATGATATTAAAGAATCAGGTTTAGCAAAAATTAATAATATTATATTTATTTGTGGTGCACTTCGTTCTGGTTCGACACTTTTCCATTTAATGCTAAATTCACATCCAAATATAATAAATCCAGGGGAATATGATTTTTTATTCGATAAAATCACAAGTAATGGTGGTTTTCCTGAGATCGAGAAATATCGTGAATATTTGTTGTCAGATAGAATTTTTAATTCAAAGTTTTTGGAAGTTGATGAATCTTTGGAATATAGTGATTTAATTAAATCATTCATAGAACAAATGAAAGATGGTAATAAAATATTAGCAATCAATATTCATAGAAATTTTGAGCATGCTTACAAAATGTTTCCAGATGCAAGATTTATTCACCTACTTAGGGACCCCCGAGATGTTGCAAGCTCTAGTATAGGAATGAATTGGGCTGGTAATGTTTACTATGGAGTAGATCATTGGATTGAAACAGAAAAATCATGGGAAAAGTTACTTCCATTATTGAAAAAAAAGCAACACATAGAAGTTAGGTTTGAGAAGCTAATTTCGGATAGTGTGATAGTTTTAAATACAGTTTGTGACTTTATTGGCACTACATATACTAACGCAATGTTTGACTACCAGAATAACTCAACATATAGCAAGCCAGATATTACTCTAATAAACCAATGGAAGAAAAAATTAAGTATACAGGAGTTACAAAACGTAGAATTTAAAGCATTTGACATGATGTCTTTACGTAATTACGAATTGAGCGGCTCGATTATTCCACCTACTATGATTAGACGGGTAAAGCTTAGTTCTCAGAATTATTTATATAAAATAAGAAAAGGAATAGAAAGATATGGTTTCGTGTTATTCGTATTGTATAGGTTAACATCACGATTTGGCTTAAAGTCATGGAATACTTCATTGCATTATAAAGTTTCAAATATTAATACAAAACATCTAAAATAAATGGGAATCATTTTTAATGTATGAATTGGCTATTATAATTATCAATTATAAAACTCCACAAATGACGGTAGATTGCTTGACAACTCTTCTGCCAGAAATACGAGGGACTTCATCTAGCGTTGTAATAGTTGATAATAATTCAGCAGATGAATCAATAGATATTATTCAAAACTGGTTATCTATACATGATAAGGAGTCAAAAGTTAACTTAATATCATCTCCTGATAACCTTGGTTTTTCAGGTGGTAATAATTTAGGTATTAACTCTGTGGATTCTAAGTATTATTTGCTATTAAATAGCGATACTTTAATAATACAAGGCTCAATAAGTAAACTTGTAAAAACAGCGCTTGAACATAAAGATGCTGGCCTTATAACTCCAAAACTTGAATGGCCAAATACTAACCCCCAAATAAGTTGTTTTAATAATCTTTCTCCCATAAGTGAGTTTATATCATCCGCCAAAACAGGTTTTTTTACAAAATTACTAAATCAATATAATATACCAATACCTTTATCAGAAGAAATTACTTATCCAAAATGGAGTAGTTTTGCTTGTGTACTAATTAAGAAAGAAGTTTTTGATGATATTGGTTTAATGAATGATGGTTATTTTATGTATTTCGAGGATGCTGAATTTTGTTATAGGGCAAATAAAGCTGGCTGGGTAACGCTAAATCAACCCTCTTCTAGGGTTGTCCATTTAAGAGGAGGGAGTTCACCTGTTAAAGAAAATACAAAACTTAAAAAGCGATTACCACGTTACTATTATGAATCAAGGGCTCGTTATTTTTATCAGCTTTATGGCTGGATAGGCTTAACATTGGCAAATGTACTCTGGTCAACAGGACGACTGTTATCTAAAATCAGACAAATATTCGGTCGAAATGATAAAGCCATTAGTGAAAAACAATGGTTAGATATCTGGACGAATTGGCTTAATCCACTTAAAAATTATACCCATCCGGGTAGTAAAAAA
>JASFYV010000226.1:0-8814 GCA_045046925.1 Candidatus Marithrix sp.
ATTATGACAACTCAAATATATTTTATAACTACATAATTTTATTGAAATATTATTTTTTAAAAGTTGTCAATGCGTAAGTCCTATGTTATTATATTGCAAATCATTTATAGGTCAGTTTTTCTTTAAATATATTTTAAATTTCGGTTAATAATTTATGATTAAGTATATCAAAACAATATTTTGCTTATTTGTATTTGCAACTCAAATTAATGTACAAGCTCAAATTTCTAATACTAAAGTAGCTGCATTAGTGGAAGCATTACGGCTTGCTGCTCCAGATGGAAATTTGTATAGTGATTGGCAAGTTAAACCTAGAAATATTCAAAGTTGGTCAAAACGATGTCTGGGTAATGCTATAACTCCAGATGAATTTGCAACTAATTCTGCATTAGCTAGACAAGTATTAGAATGCAAAATAGGTCGCTTATTTCAAAAATATACCAGTGAACAAGATGAAAATACTTCTGTTTTACAAACAGCATCTTGGTGGATGAGTGGTATACCAGATAATTATAATTCTAGTTCTAAGCTTAAAATTTATACTCAAGTAGTATTAAAATTTTATCAGCAACAATTATCTGTTAATACATTAAGTAATAACGATTCACAAACTATAATAAAGTCTGATATATCCGCTATATCTGCGGCCAATATTGCTAGTTTTGTAGAAGCATTAAGATTAGTTGCTCCAAAATCTGGAACTCTTTACAGTGAATGGCAAGTTAAAGCAGATAATATTATTCGTTGGTCAAAACCATGTTTGGGTAAAAAAATAACACCAACAGAGTTTGCTAATGAGCCAGATACTGCTAGATTAATCTTAGAATGTAAGATGGGAGCAATTTTACAAAAGGAAGATGTAAATGATATGTCTATTACAGTGCGTCGAGCTGCTGCCTGGTGGATAACTGGAAATAGCAATGATTATAATAAAGCTTCTATAAAAAACTATACATTGAAAGTGTTAGAATTTTATAATAATCTTAAATAACATGTTAAATTTCCTTGGCATAGGTGCTCAAAAAGCAGGAACAACTTGGTTATATGAAATGTTAAGTCATCATGCTGATATTTCATTTCCAGCAGGGAAAGAGGTGCATTTTTGGAATCGGCAACAACAGGAAGTAGATTGGTATAATTCATTGTTTATAAATACTAATATAGCTGGTGATATCACTCCGGCTTATAGTTTTTTAACGGTAAAAGTTATTAAGCAAATTTATTCTTATTATCCAAAAATTAAGCTTATTTATATAATTAGAAATCCAATCTATCGGGCTTGGTCATCAGCTTTAATGGCATTAGGTAGAGCGGAAATGACAATTGCGGAAGCTTCTGACCAATGGTTTGTGGATCATTTTAATTCTCAAGGTTCTCTTCAACGTGGAGATTATGAGATATGTATAAAAAATTGGTTACAGGTTTTTCCCAGTGAACAGTTGCTAATATTACGATTTGAGGAAATAACAACTGATCCACAGCAATTACTGATAAAATGTTGTCACCATTTAAATATTGATCCGACTATCTATTTATCTATAAATAACAATATCTTTCAAAAAAAAATATTTGCTGGAAATAGACAATCTCTGCGTTCTTCTCTCTATCCATTTCTATTTCAAATCTATCAAACTAAAATTATTAAACTAGAGAAATATCTCCAACAAGACTTATCTGATTGGCTAATTCCATATGATGGTTAAATTGGTTTTTTAAAAAAATCCTGTTCTTGTAAAATTATTTTTAATTGTTCAGATTCAGCTTGTATTTGCACTAATATTTCTTTTGCATTTTCCAATTCATTAATTTTTCCTAACTGTTCTAAAGTTTTGCATGAATTCACGATCTGTTTTGCTCCTAAGATTGCACTAGCTCCTTTAAATTTATGAGCAGCAGAATAAACAGCTTCACCATCTTGTAAATCTATAGCTTCACTTAACGTTAATAAATAAGTCGGTAATTCTTTTAGATATAATTCTATTATCCATTTGACTTTACTTGGTTTTAAATTACGCAACATATCTTCTAAAACTTTAGAATCAACTTTTTTTTCTTCAGCAGGATTGGGTAGCCATTTATCTAGTTTCTTCTCTAATTCATTTAGAATAATAGGTTTAGTCAAATAATCATTCATACCAGCTTGCAAACAATGTTCTTGAGTTGAAGGCATAACATCAGCAGTAAAAGCAATTATTGGCACTGGAGGTTTATTATGTTGTTTTTCATACTCACGGATTTTTTTACTAGCTGTATAACCATCTAAAATTGGCATATTACAATCCATAAAAATAAGATCAAAATTACGCTGTTTGATTGCCGCAACTGCTTCTTTTCCATTAATGGCCAACTCAACTTTACATTGCATTTGGAATAAAATATCTTTAGCAACCTCTTGATTTATCAAATTATCTTCTGCTAATAATACGTTACAACGGTATTGTATATCTGCAACTTTTTCGGCAACAATTGCCTTTTTTACCTTAGTCACCCTATTTTCAGTTGCGGCCAATAAATACATCAATAGGTCTAATTTAAATATGGGTTTATTTAGTTGAGCTGATATTTGTTCAAGGGTTTCTTCATTCAACGGATTTTGTAAAGTTGTCATCATAATTAGCTTTAAATTAGCTAACTTGGTTTCAGCTTTAATTTTATCTAATAGTTTTAAACCATCGGCTAATTTTGGTAGTTCAGCATCAATCAACGCTAATTGATACGCATTTCCTTCTGTAGCTGTAGTCATTAGCATTTTAAGAGCAGTATCTCCAGAACCAACAACATCAGCATTTATTTTCCAAGCTTTAACCTCATTAAGCAAAATTTGTTGATTGGTTATATTATCGTCTACAATCAATAATTTCAATCCATTTAACTTGTTAGCTACCAATGATAAATTATTAGCTATTAGATCATCAGCAGTAGCATCATCTTGAAATTTTAGAGCATTTTTCGCTGATAAATCGCTAATTTTTTTAAATGGTAATTTAAACCAAAAATTACTGCCGATTCCATATTCACTAGTTAAATCAATTTCTCCACCCATTTTGCGTACTAATTGACGAGAAATAAATAGACCTAAACCAGTTCCTTGAAATTTATTTTTAGAATCATTGGAACGAGAATACAATTTAAATAAATTATCATGTATCTCTGGCTCAACTCCTATACCAGTGTCCATAACTTCAAAATATAGTATAGTTTTATTAGATGTTTCTTTGATAATAGATACTCGCAATTGTACTTCACCACTATTGGTAAACTTAATTGCATTGCCTAATAAATTGTTAAGAATTTGCCATAAACGACCAGAATCTCCTAATAATCTAGTTGGTAACTGACTTGGTAACTGGCATAATATTTCTAATCCTTTACTCTGAGCAGAGCCAGCAAACAAATTTACTACTTCTTCTATCACTACTCTAGGGTTAAATTCCCCCATGTTAAGCACTAAACCTTTGCCGGCTTCTATTCTGGAAAAATCTAAGATATCATTAATTACGGTTAATAAAACTTGGCCAGAATTTTCTACCATTTTTACATAATGTAATTGCTGTCTAGTCAGTTTAGTTTGGCGTAGTAATTTAGCCATACCTAAAACTCCGTTCATTGGAGTTCTAATTTCATGACTCATAGCAGCCAAAAATAAACTTTTAGAACGATTGGCATTTTCTGCGGTTTCTTTACTTTTTTGTAAGTCTAATTCTGCTTGTTTACGATCAGAAATATCCCTTAAGACAGCTAAGGTTAATCGTTCTCCTTCCCATTCTATTCTGGATAATTGTAATTCTCCAACATGAGCTTGACCTTCTAAATCCTTAAATTGAAATTCAGTTTTTTTCCTTATTTCTGCTCTAAGTGGCACACATAAACTTTTACCAATCATAGTGTTATAGTTAGGTGCTTTGTATAATTTTCTACCAGCAGGATTAACAAACTTGATTAAACCTTCTTTATCACACACAAAAATACTATCTCTACTACTTCTGATTATGGAACTAGCTTTAGCTTCACTACGTCGCAATGATTCTTTAAATTGTTGCTGAGCTAATGTTCCTCTAACACTGTCGCCTATTACATTCATAACTGCAATTTCATAGGCCGACCACTGTCGATTATTATGACAGTCATCTAAACCAATAAACCCCCAAAATTGACCCTCAAAGTGAATAGGTACTATTGCAATAGAAACAATATGCTGGGAATTTAATAAAGAATAGATAGGTTCTGGAAAATCTTTGACTAAAGCTATGATTGGTTCGTCTTTTTTCAGAATATCATACCAACCAGGTAGATATTTATTATAGGAAAAATATTTTAATGTATGTGGAATATCATAATATTCATTATTTACCCAGATAAATCTTTGATTTATAACACATTCACCTGCTGTATCTTCATTTTCAAAAATATAAGACCGATCAACTTTAAATAATTTGCCTAACATTTCTAAAGCTAATTTAATTGCCGTATCATGATCTGGAATAGTTAATAAAACATGAGTAATATCAGATACACCACGACATAATCTCTGTTGTTCTTGCAAATATTCGTCAAAATTTTTCCGTTCAGTAACATTGGTATTAGTACCAACCATTCTATAGGCACGGCCTTGTTCATCACGTACTGCTGTACCACGTACAATCATCCAGTCTATATTGCCATCTTTATTTACAGTACGATATTCTTCTTCAAATTGAGAGGTTTTTTTCTGTATATAATTTCGTGAAGCATCTCGTAATTTCTGCACGTCATCAGGATGTACAACTGCCATCCAAGCTTCTAAAGCATTAAACATTTCTATATCATTCAAACCTAGCAAAACTTTTTGATGTGGGCCTAGATACATTTCATTAGTCAATAAATTCCAGTCCCAAACTCCAGTTTTACCAGCTCGTACTGCTAACATATAACGTTCTTGACTAGTTTTTAAAGATTCATCTGCCTGTTTATGTTTAGTAATATCATAAGCAATTTCTAATCGAACTAAACGCCCATCGATCCAATTTATGGTATGTTCATGTAATCTATACCATTTATCAGTTAAATTACTATAACATTCCCATTCATGAGACTTATTATTTTTTAATATTTGATGTTTACTGCAAAATGGACAAAGGTTTTCTTGATTAGAAAAAGCTTGCCAACAAGTTTTTCCTATTATATCCCCAAAAATATCTCGGCCATATTTATTAGTATAAATAATCTCATAAGTTTTAATATCAGCGACATAAACTAAAGCATCTAAACTATCAAGAATTAATAATAAATGTTTATCAGTAACTTCTAATGATTTAGTAAGTTCTTGTGATTTATATTTAGATATATCTGAAATTTGGGCATAAAATCCATTTTTTTCAGCCGTTGCTTGCCATAATAACCAACAATAATCATTATTTATATGTTGACAACGGATTTCAAATTCAGTTGTTTTACCATCTTTCAGTTGGGATAAAGCTGATTTCGTAGTATGAATATCTTGATGATGGGTTAAATCTTGGAGTTTAGGCCATTTTGCGATTTCTAATTTAGTACGTCCAAGAATTTTTGCAAAAGTAGGGGTTATTTGCTGAAAGTTACCGTCGAAATCTACGAAACATAGCATTGCCCAAGGTAATGATGATAAGTTTTTTTCCAAAATATTCATCCTCGATAAATCTGCTAAATATTAAATTCTAGCATATTTAACCTATATAAAAGAAGCAAAATCTAAACTTCTATACTAAGTAAAATTTTTAAAACTAATCTATCTATAATTTGTAGGTTGAATAATAAGGCTAAAAGACGGTATTTTGTTGAATGAGCGATTTGAAACGCTAGTTCGGAGGGTTTAGAAAAGAGTAAGATAAAACTTATATTACTAGCCACCTATGCGGTGGATAAAGTGAGGTTAAACTATCACGAATAATAAATAATTTTTAAGCCATCTTTGTGACGGGTTTTATTTATGTATTTGAGATAAAAATATATAATATTAGAATTAATTTATCAAGTTAGTCTTGCCTTAATAAAATATGTCCTTGTTAATTATACATGAAATAAAAGGCACTCAATAAAGGGTAAAAAAATATGACTGATTTCAGTTCTAATGATGAATAACAAGTTAATGTTTTTTGAAAATAAACTTTAGTTTTGAATTGAAGCTGGCTACAAGTTATTTGCCCCAACAATGAAGAAATTTCTGTTACATTCACTTGTAATGCATAAGCGACGAAGGAAGTTGAAAGAAAATACCCACCAATATTGGTATGATTTGAAACGCCGTCTAAGCAAATATTTGGATATTCATCCCACACATTAAGGATGGTATTCGTTTGAAGAAACGTTATACCAAAATTCAAGACAGCCTGTTTCTGGAAGACGCATCCGTGCCACTAACCAATAATAGTAGTGAGAAAGCTATTCGTATGAGTGCTATTTTTTGAAAGGTAATTAATGGTTTTCGTTCCGAACGGGGGTAAAGAACTATTTGCTAGACACAGGTAAACACGAAGATTTGTCTGCTTTCCAATCTATCAAAAAAGCTCTTTCTACTTTAACTTCCATTTTTTTTAAATCTGGGGAGAGGGAGCAATTGCCTGTACAAAAATTATTCCTAAATCTAAATAAGTCGTAAACTAGCTTAAACTAATCCGTAAAGCCGCTGCAGTGGCAAAAGGAGAAAGTGTTAAAGACAACGATAATAAAGCCCCTAAAAAATATAATTGTCCAGCTACTGGAAAGCCTTGGGCTGCTTCATTAACTGCACCAGCTGCAAAAATCAACACTGGAATGTATAAAGGTAGTACTAATAAAGATAATAGCACTCCACCACGTCGTAATCCTACCGTTAATGCCACCCCAATCGCTCCTATTAAACTTAAAATTGGCGTACCTAGAATTAATGTTGCAATTAATGTAGAAGTAGCGTTTTCTGGTAAAAATAATAAAACCCCTAAAAATGGAGCTAATAAAATTAATGGTAAACCAGTAACTAACCAATGAGCCAAAACTTTAGCTAATACTAATATTGGTAATGAATGTGGAGATAAAGCAAGTTGTTCTAAACTACCATCTTCAAAATCAGAACGAAATAAATTATCTAATGACAACATAGCAGCTAATAACGCCGCCACCCAAATTATACCAGGAGCAATTCCTTGTAAAATCTTCGATTCTGGAGAAATTCCCAAAGGAAATAAACTGATTACAATTACAAAAAATAATAGTGGATTCGCTAATTCAGCTCGATGGCGATAAGCCAAAGTTAAATCACGTTTCAGCAAAATATAAAAAGCAGATAGATCAGAAGTCATAATTTATATCTAACAAATACATATTTACATCTATAAAAATGAGAAAGTATTATTATATCGCAAAATTAATTTGCTTTTTTAATTTTTTCATTGCATTGCTTTCAATTTGTCGAATTCGTTCAGCTGATACACTATATTGTTTAGCTAATTCTTGCAGTGTTATCTTTTTATCACTTAACCAACGTTTTTGCAGAATGTCTTGACTACGAGCATCTAGTTTTTCAAATGCACTTAGTAACTGTTTATTACTATAATTTGTCCAATCTGCTTCTTCAACAATATCTGCTGGATTATATCTATTATCTTCTAAATAGGCTGCTGGAGCAAAGTTTTTTTCATCATCTTCAGTTTCATTGGTAGGACCATCAAAAGCAACGTCTTGCATGGTCATCCGCTTTTCCATTTCTAAAACGTCTTTATTGGTTACTCCTAAATCATTGGCTATTTGCACAACTTCAGCATGTGATAACCAACCTAAACGTTTTTTCATACTGCGGAGATTGAAAAATAATTTACGTTGAGCTTTAGTAGTAACAACTTTGACAATACGCCAGTTGCGTAGAATAAACTCATGAATTTCAGCTCTAATCCAATGAATTGCAAATGATACTAAGCGTACTCCAACATTAGGATTAAATCGTTTTACCGCTTTCATTAAGCCAATATTACCTTCTTGAATTAAATCGGCTTCTGATAATCCGTAACCACGGTAGCCATGTACGATATATAATACAAATCGTAAATGAGATACTACTAATTTTTTAGCAGCTTCTAAATCTTCATCATTATAAAGCCGTTCTGCCAATTCTTTTTCTTCTGCTGCTGTAAGAACTGGAATTGTTTTTATATTACTAACATAACTATCAAGGCATAACTCTGAAACAGCTAGTTGCATACCAACACGAGAAGTTAAATTTGCCATTTTTCCCCCACTATATTTTACACTTATAAGAAATTATTAGCACTCTACCAAAGTGAGTGCTAAATTCACTATGAGGTTGTATAATCAAAAATCAATTTAAAAATAAATTATTTATAGATTAAGTTAACTAATAACTATTAGACCTCTTGCATAAGCATCGCTAAACATTTGATTTAATTAGTTTCATTGAAACAAAAATACTCAGTAAAATCAATAAGTTATCTACTACTTCAAATATTGGAAACTTGTAACCAAAATAAATTACTTTATAAAAAGTATTAACTGATATTTGGTATGCTAGTACTATGCAGGAAATAAAATCTATATTTAATAAAAATTTCATAATGGCTATTCACTACCGTACACTTTAATAAAAAGGTATAGAATAGATTAAAATGTTATTGTAAGAAATATTTCAATAAATATGATGATGAAAATATCAAAGATATATAGAAAATTACATAGTGGGCTAAATTATCCAGACGAGATAAAAGGAAATAGAGCAAGACAATTGAATACACTAACAAGTTTCATATTTGGGATTATAAGAAGTGAAAAACGTTAGCAGAGGTAGCATCAGAAATACCAAATTCAGGAAAG
>JASFYV010000227.1:0-3864 GCA_045046925.1 Candidatus Marithrix sp.
TCTTAATTCTTAATTCTTAATTCTTAATTCTTAATTCTTAATTCTTAATTCTTAATTCTTAATTCTTAATTCTTAATTCTTAATTCTTAATTCTTAATTAAATTTTAACAAATATCAATTATTTATGTTACTACAATATATCTAATTGGGAAATACCATATCAGTTAAATTGTCGCAAAAAGCGTAAATCATTTTCAAAAAATAAACGGATATCATTAACTCCATAATATAACATAGCAAATCGCTCTATACCCATTCCAAATGCAAAACCAGTATATTTATCATCATCAATTCCAACTGCATTAAATACATTGGGATGTACCATGCCACAACCTAAGATTTCTATCCAACCAGAATGTTTACACACTTGGCAACCTTTACCTCCACAAGCTACACATTGCATGTCAACTTCTGCTGAGGGTTCGGTAAATGGAAAATAAGAAGGCCGAAATCTTACTTGTAAATCTCGTTCAAAAAAACGTTTTAAGAAATCATCTAATATTCCTTTTAAATCAGCAAAACTAATATTCTCATCTATCATTAAACCTTCAACTTGATGAAACATTGGAGTATGAGTCAAGTCAGAATCACAACGATAAACCCGTCCAGGTGCAATAAACTTTAATGGTGGTTTTTGCTCTTGCATAGCTCTAATTTGAACTGGCGACGTGTGGGTTCGTAATAATGTATGGGTATCAAAGTAGAAGGTATCGTGCATTGCCCTTGCTGGATGATGTTCTGGGATATTTAAAGCTGCAAAATTATGATAATCATCTTCAATTTCAGGCCCTTCTTTAACAGCAAAACCAACTTGAGCAAATAGATTTTTAATTCGTTGTAAAGTTTGAGTAACAGGGTGTAACCCACCTTTTAATTGTCCTCGTCCTGGTAAGGTTACATCAATACGTTCTTTGATTAATTGAGTATCTAATGCAATAGTTTGTAAAACTTGTTTTCTAGTTTCAATCGCATTAGTCAATGTTTTTTTAGCATGATTAATTTCTTGGCCAGCTTGAGGACGCTCTGATGCTGGTAATTTACCAAGTTGCTTGAGTCTTTGAGTAAGTACTCCTTTTTTGCCTAAAAAATTAACTCGTAGTTTTTCAAGATTTGCTAAGTTAGAAGAATTATGAATATCTTGTTGAGCCTGATTAATAATATCTAAAATTTCGGGCATTTTTATTATTCCTTTAAAGATGTTGCTAGTTGCTAACTCGCAAATAGTTCAAAATCCAATATCTTGGGTTAAATTTGGACTTATATTTAATTTATAACCAATTACCAATCAATAAAAATGGTGCCCAATAAGCTGGATGCCAATATCTATCTTGAGCAATCATTTTTTTCTGAGCATTTTGTAATGCTTTAGCTTTAGATAATCCTTGATTACTTAATAGTTCATTATAAAAATCAGAAATTGTTATTGAAGTAGCTTCATCATCTACAAACCATAAGGTGGCAATGGCACTTCTTGCTCCTGCTTTGATTGCAACTCCTGCTAATCCCAAAGCGGCTCGATCATCACCAACGGCAGTTTTACATGCACTTAAAGTCAGTAGTTCTAAAGGTTTATCTCGAAAACGTCCTAGGCCAATGACATTTTGTAGTTTATCCATTGTCATTTTGCCATCATAAGTTAATAAGTAAGTATTTTCTGGATTAGCATCAAATTCACCATGGGTTGCGAGATGAACAACAGTATATTCATTATTTTTTAAATTATTGTTAAAGCTATCCAAAGAATATTCTGCATTTAATATGCTATTATTACCAGCAATATTATTTTTAGTAATTTCTCTGATATTATTTAATTCTTTTGGTACGTTAGGTAAAGATGGATAACCTTGGACTGATTCAGATAAACCTACTAATAATATCTTGCTATCACTCCATTCGATAGCTTTAGGAGCAACTAGTCGCAAACCTGGAGTAAGAACCATAGCATATTTTTCTATTAAAAATTGCTTGCCATCGTATAAAGTAGATAAAGGAATCATGCGTAATTTACCATCTGGCACTACAACTATAGTATCAACATTAGCCAAATAAGTTTCAATAGGGCGTATTAGCCAATCGTATAGTTGTGTAGCTTGTAATAAAAAACGATTATTGGGTCTAGTTTGTAAACCTAAACGTAAATTCCACACGACCTCATTGAGTTTTTCTGATGTTACTGGTACTACAACTTGATGAAATTTACCATCGATATTTACCAATACGACTAAACGATCAGATAAAGCTAATGGATATAATATTGCTATATTTGGTAATGCTAGACGATCTAATCTAACATTTTTTGCTTGTAATGCTGAGATACATTCATCTTGAAAGTATTCTTGCAATTCAGCAACTTTTACTAATTCGGCTTTTTCGACAGCTTCCAATAATAAGTTTTGTTTAACTTGGCTATCGTTAGTAATGGCAGCTTTTTGTAATAATAAATCGGCTAATCCATAATGAACTGGCTTTACTATATCATTGAAATTACCTGGTAAACGTCGATAACCAATATCTAATACTTGTTGAATCGGTTTTAATGTATCAGATGCCAAGCGAAAAGCCTCTATAGCTAAATCTAATTCTTGCTGCATTTTAAAAATGCGGCCTTGCAACCAATACCAACGATATAAAATATGAGGGAAAAGTCCTTGTTTAGCAAAGAAGATTGCCTGCCTGGTAAAAGTTAATGCATCGGTATAATGCCGTTCTAATTCATACAATTCACCCAAACGACCATAAGCAAGTGATGTAGTACGATTATCTTGTAAAGCTTTTGCAATATTAGCAGCTTCAGAAAAAGCTATATAAATATATGATAAAACTATTTTTCTATTTGCACTACTAAGAGGTGGTTGTACTAATTTGATTGCTATATTTTCATTCAAAGTACTATTTTTTAATAATTCAAGCATTATAGTTCCAACAGCAATAAAATTGGTTGCTTTATTTCTGTTAGCAGGTAATGTTTGTAATTGTTGCCAAGTATCTTGCAAAACTTGCATAGATTTGTTTAGCGATTTGGCATGCAAAGTGGCATTTAATTTATTGATAGTAGCTCTGGTTGCTAATGTAAAATCTTCAGCTTGGTTAGCAAATGATATGCTCTTTTCATAGGATTCCACAGCTTCTGGATAATATTCTAAAATTGCTAGTGCATTACCTTGGCTATTTAAAGCACGTGCTAAAATACTTGATTTTTTAGTTACTTCAGCATCAGCAAAGCTATCATCTGCTAGTACTAATGCTTCTTCAGCATCGCCAATTGATAACCAAGCATCACTTAGTTGACTAAGAGCAATTGCACTACGATCTACATCATCAGTTTGCTGAGAGAGTAATGCTGCTTCACCAAGTACATTGAAGACACTACTATGCATACCAATAGCTTGATAAGCTGCTGCTAACCTAGTTAAAATATCAATACGTTGTGAGGCATCTTCTTTATTATTAAGCTGTGAAAGATCGTTTTCCCAATGTTTAATAGTTTGTTGAAAATCACCATTGCGGTAAAGAACATCTCCAGTTTGAGATGCAATTGAAAGATTAGTACTAGTTATACATATAACATATATTATAAATGTAATTATAATTTTCATAACAACCTCTGCTTTGCAAAAAATAACAATACTTACTTGCACTTCTTATTCCAATCATTATAGCATTATTTCAAAGTGGAATACAGCAGGGTTTTGTACAAAATATTTTTACAATTATTATAAATTAATTATTTATCCAAATATAACTGAGCATTTAAAATAGCTATAAATATAGCAAAACCAGTATAGAATGATTATAATAAAGGAATAGAGGAAAAAGATGATGACATATTCAGTAGATTTTAGAAAGAAAATATTATTAGTAAAA
>JASFYV010000228.1:0-4198 GCA_045046925.1 Candidatus Marithrix sp.
ATTGTAGGGGCGAACCTATGTGTTCGCCCTGCTTAACTTAATGGTATTGAGCCTCATGAAGGGGAGTAGGCAACTACTTACCCTAAGTTAGGAGAGGTTAGTAATTTATCTGCGTAACATCAGTAATAAAAAGCTAAAGTTAGCCATTTAGCTCAATATTTTATGCTATCGCTGCTTTGGCTTTTTCAACTAAAACTGCAAACGCATCTTTATTATATACTGCTAATTCTGCTAACATCTTACGGTCTACTTCAATCTCGGCTTTGTTTAAACCATTGATAAAAAGGCTATAAGACAAACCATATTCTCGAGCAGCAGCATTAATTCTAATTACCCATAGCTGTCTAAACTGACGTTTCCGTTGTTTACGATCTCGATAAGCATATTGACCGGCTTTAATAACTGCTTGTTTAGCAACCCGATATATATTATGTCTAGCTCCACGATAACCTTTAGCTTGGTCTAGAATTTTTTTATGTCTGGCATGTGCAGTCACACCACGTTTTATTCTTGGCATAGTAGTATCCTCACGTATATGGTAGTAAGCGTTTAATCATAGTAACATCCGCCTTATCTAACATAAGTGGAGAACGTAAATGACGTTTCCGCTTAGTACTTTTCTTGGTGAGAATATGACGACGGTGGCTTTGGCCACGTTTAATACCACCAGCAGAAGCACGAAAACGTTTTGCTGCTCCCCGGTTACTCTTTATTTTAGGCATGATTTAGCTCGCATTGTTTTAATTCTTAATTCTTAGTTCTTAGTTCTTGATTAAAACCTAAAAACATAATTTAAATTCCATTCTTAAATGTCTTTGATTTCAATTAAGCATTAAGAATTAAGCATTAAGAATTGCATTAATTTAACTTATTTTTTCTTGATAGGGGCAATTGTCATTACCATTTGTCGGCCTTCCA
Organism: Candidatus Marithrix sp.; assembly: GCA_045046925.1. Classification (GTDB taxonomy): domain Bacteria; phylum Pseudomonadota; class Gammaproteobacteria; order Beggiatoales; family Beggiatoaceae; genus DRQV01. The sequence continues at coordinate 919 of JASFYV010000228.1, forward strand.
TTTTAGGGTGCTGTTCAACATTCCCAAATTCTAATAGATCAGTTTCCACACGTTTCAGCAAGTCACGTCCTATATCTTGATGAGCTATTTCTCGACCTCTAAATCGTAAGGTAACTTTGGCCTTATCCCCTTCCTCTAGGAAACGCATCAGGTTGCGTAGTTTTACCTGATAATCTCCAACATCTGTATTTGGACGAAATTTAACTTCCTTGATTTGAACTTGTTTTTGCTTCTTCTTGGCTTTATTCCGTTTTTTATTTTCTTCAAACAGATATTTACCATAATCCATTACCCTACAAACTGGCGGTTTGGTATGTGGTACAATTTCTACCAAGTCCAATGTGGCTTCTGAAGCTTTTTTTTGTGCTTCTTCAAGAGAAACTATGCCAACTTGCTTACCGTCGACATCTATGAGACGCACTTCAGTTGCCGTAATTGCCTTATTCAGACGGGTACGTTTAATTTAAATTCCTCCTAAATATGATTAATTATATCAGCATTCAATTGTTCAATGAAGGTTTCCAGCGACATACTGCCTTTATCTTCACCATTTCGCAATCGTAAAGCCACTTGTTGGTTTTCCACTTCACGTCCTCCAATTATCAACAGATAAGGGATTTTTTGCAAAGTGTTCTCACGAATTTTAAACCCAATTTTTTCATTACGCAAGTCGGTTATAACTTTAAATCCAGATTTTATTAATTTGGTTGCTATATTTTGAGCATATTCAGCATGAGCATCGGTTATATTCAACACTGCAATTTGAACTGGTGATAACCAAACTGGCAAAGCTCCAGCATGTTCCTCAATAAGTATGCCAATAAATCGTTCTAATGATCCTAAAATGGCTCGGTGTAACATAACTGGGACTTGTTTACTACCATCGCTGGCAATATATTCAGCTCCCAATCGACCTGGCATGGAAAAATCAACTTGAATTGTACCACATTGCCAAAGCCTACCGATACAATCTTTAAGCACAAATTCTATTTTAGGGCCATAAAATGCACCTTCTCCAGGCTGTAAATCCCAAGCTAATTCTTTATTATTTAAAGCTAATTCCAATGCTTGTTCAGCTTTATCCCAAACCTCATCGTCTCCAACTCGTTTTTCAGGTCGAGTAGATAATTTAACAATAATATCACTAAAACCAAAATCAGTATAAACTTTAAATACTAAATCAATAAAATCAGATACTTCTTGTTGTAATTGGTCTTCAGTACAAAAAATATGAGCGTCATCTTGGACAAAGTTACGAATTCGCATTATACCATGTAGAGTTCCTGACGGCTCGTTGCGATGACAAGAACCAAATTCTGCCATGCGTAATGGTAAATCACGATAACTTTTAATGCCACGATTGTAAATTTGGATATGACATGGGCAATTCATTGGTTTTACTACATAATCACGATTTTCGGAACTGGTGCTAAAAATCATATCACCAAATTTATCCCAATGGCCAGATTTTTCCCATAGACTTCGATCTACTAATTGCGGGGTATTGACTTCTTGATAGCCGTTGTTACGCAATAAATCTCGAATATAACTTGTAATCCGTAAATAAATTTGCCAGCCTTTATCATGCCAAAATATCATGCCTGGTGCTTCAGGTTGCATATGGAACAAATCTAATTGCTTGCCAAGTTTGCGATGATCACGTTTTTCTGCTTCTTCTAATCGATGCAAATAGGCTTTTAAATCTTTTTTATTCGTCCATGCTGTGCCATAAATGCGTTGTAACATTTCATTGTTAGAATCACCACGCCAATAAGCACCAGCTAATTTCATTAATTTAAAGGTTTTAATTTTACCAGTGTTTGGTACATGCGGGCCACGACATAAATCAGTAAATTCTCCCTGTTGGTAGAGAGATAATTCTTCATTATTAGGAATTGACTCAATGATTTGAGATTTATATTCCTCCCCACGTTCACGAAAAAATTTAGTTGCGTCATCACGAGACATTACAGAACGAGTTATAGGCAGATTCTGTTTTACTAACTGCTGCATTTTAAATTGAATCTTTTCTAAATCGTCGGGGGTGAAACTTTCTTCGTAGGCAAAATCGTAGAAAAATCCATTTTCTATTACTGGACCAATAGTAACTTGAGCGCTAGGGAATAGTTCTTTAACTGCTTGAGCCATTAAATGGGCACAGGAGTGGCGGATAATTTCTAGGCCATCGGCATCCCGATCAGTAATAATTGCCAATTGGACATCAGCGTCTATGATAGTTGAGGTATCTAATAAATGTCCATCAATTTTGCCAGCTATTGCTGCTTTGGCTAATCCTGCACCAATACTAGCCGCTACTTCTGCTATTGTTATTGGAGTTTCAAACTGGCGTTGACTGCCATCGGGTAATGTAATAATAGGCATAAGAAAAAAGCACGTAACTTTCAAAAGTCCGTGCTTATTTTAGAAATTAGTTGGTAGGCACGAGTGGGATCGAACCACCGACCACTACCATGTCAAGGTAATACTCTACCACTGAGCTACGTGCCTATTGAATTCATAATATTTGTGGGTAATGCTATCATAGGTTTACTGTTAATGCAAGTCATATTTTCGCTATATATGCGGTGGTACGGTATGACGAGTATTTATAATTTTATTAGTTTCATCCAAATAAACCATAATAGGTCGCTGAGTTTTCACTTCCTGAGCGGTTAAACTGATATAACTACAAATAATAACCCGGTCTCCTGGATCAGCTTTATGTGCTGCTGCTCCATTGATTGATATTATTTTAGAACCATCTTCGGCTCGAATTGCATAGGTAATAAACCTTTCACCATTTTTAAGGTTATAAATATGAATTTGCTCGTATTCATATATGCCTACAATATCTAATAATTCACCATCAATAGCACAAGAACCTTCATAATCCAATTCTGAATGAGTTACACAAGCACGGTGAAGTTTGGCTTTTAATAGAGTACATTGCATAAGATATCCTATATTTTTAAAACGAACTATAATATCATAATTCATTGGCATAATTAAACATATCTATGAAAATAGATTAACTGCTATCACACAAAATAATTTGCAGTTTTGCTGATAAAAACTTGATTAGTTTATAATGTTATCCTTTTTGTAATGATAAAGGCATTTACTAAAAGTTAGGAATATGTTGCATGTGAATCAAAAGCTAGAATTAGATTATTTCCCTGTTTATAGTACTATTTAAATTCAATAATCTTTTTGGAAGACCAAATCTATCGCTTTATTGAAATCCTCACAAGTATTTTTCACCTTCTTGATCCGTGATTAC
>JASFYV010000229.1:0-7474 GCA_045046925.1 Candidatus Marithrix sp.
GAAGATTCCAAACAAGAATTGGCAGATTCAACTAAGAAATCGGCTGATGAACACCAACAACTTGAGCAATCTTTAGAAGATTCCAAACAAGAATTGGCAGATTCAACTAAGAAATCGGCTGATGAACATCAACAACTTGAGCAATCTTTAGAAGATTCCAAACAAGAATTGGCAGACTCAGCTAAGAAATCGGCTGATGAACACCAGCAACTTGAAAAGTCTTTAGAAGATTCCAAACAAGAATTGGCAAATTCAACTAAGAAATTGACTGATGAGCGTCAACAACTTGAGCAAGATTTGGAAGCTTCCAAACAAGAACTGGTAACTGTTGTTGAAAAAGTAAAAGCTGAACAGCAAAAATACCAGCAACTTGAAAAATCAGTAGAAGAATCTAAACAAGAGTCAGCATCTTTCACAAACCAATTAAATACTGAACAGAAAAAATGTCAAAAATTGGAAGATTCGCTTGATAATGCAAGGAAAAAAATGAGCGAATTGTTACAACAATCTGAAAAATCAAAATCGAGTCAGTTTCAGCCTGAAAAGATGTATAGCATTAAATCAATAAATAATGGTAATTTTTTGGATATTCCTAAAGGATCGGCTAAAAACAATACCCCTATTGGACAAGATGCTTGGAATGGTGGTAAAAATCAACAGTGGTATTTCCAACCTTTGGGTGGTAATGATAGCGAGTATTATTATATATTTTCTGCCAAAACTAAGAAATGCCTAGGTGTATCATCTTCTGATGACAAAGAGGGTGTTTTGAATCAATATCAATGCTATGGTACTGATAACCAAAAATGGAAATTGATTAAAATTTCAGACAGTAGTTTTGCTATTCAATGTAAACAAAACGATTTAATGTTGGAAGTATCAAAAAAAACCACTAAGATAATTCAACAAAAATCAAGCGATAATGATAGTCAATATTGGGAATTGACTGAGTTATAAATATATATCATACAAATCTGCTAAGAACATCAAAAAATTAATTTTAAAAATTTATGCTCTTGACAGATTGGTGTGAATATTTGTAATAGGTTGATTCAGATATTAATTTTAGATGTTTTAGAGGTTAATAATTATAAATGTTCTATAAATACTTACAATTTACTATTCTATTTTTTTCCTCAACAAGTTTACTGGCAGGGGAAGTTCATGAATTTACTCTGGACAATGGCTTAAAATTAATAGTTAAGGAAGACCATCGAGCTCCAGTTGCTGTGAGTCAAGTTTGGTATAAAGTTGGTGCTAGTTACGAACAAGAAGGCAAAACTGGCCTATCGCATATGTTAGAGCATATGATGTTTAAAGGAACTGAAAAATATGTTCTTGGTGAATTTAATCGTATTATGGCAGTTAATGGAGCTAGTCAAAATGCTTTTACTGGGCCTGATTATACTGCCTATTTCCAAACTATAGAAACTAGTCGCTTACCGATTAGTTTTGAAATGGAAGCAGATCGGATGCGTGGGTTGATATTGGTTGAAGATGAATTTGTTAAGGAGCGAGAAGTTGTAAAAGAAGAACGCCGCACTCGAACTGATGATAGACCTACTAGTTTATTATATGAGTATTTTCGTGCCACTGCTTTTCAAACTAGCCCTTATCAAAATCCCATCATTGGTTGGATGAGCGATATTGGCAATTTACAATTAGCCGATTTACAAGCTTGGTATCAGCGTTGGTATGCTCCTAATAATGCGATTGTAGTTGTTGTTGGTGATGTTGAACCACAGGCAGTTTTAAAATTAGCTAAACAGTATTTTGGCTCTTTAAAACCAAGTGGGCTTAAGTCTCCAAATTCCAGACCTGAGGTGGAACAGTTTGGGGTTAAACGCATTAAAATAAAACGACCTGCAAAATTGCCCAATCTAATGATGGGTTATAAAACTCCAACTTTGACAACTAACTCAGAACAATGGGAAGTTTATGCTTTAGAAGTATTATCCTATTTATTGGACGGTGGTGATAGTACTCGTTTGCCCAAAAACTTAGTTCGTGGGCAACAAATTGCTAGTAGTATCGGCAGTAATTATAATCTTTTTGGACGTTTAGGGAATTTATTCATTATTGAAGGCATGCCAACTAATAAACATACAATAGCTGAATTGGAAACTGCTATTTATGCCCAAATTGATCAGCTCAAAGATACGCTAGTGGATCAAAAAGAACTAGAAATGGTGAAAACTAAATTGCGTGCATCTCAAGTATATGAATTAGATTCATTATTTTATCAAGGAATGAAAATCGGGATATTAGAAACTATAGGTTTAGACTGGCGAATATTCGATGATTATTTAGCTAATATCAAGTCTATTACCGCCGAACAAGTACAGATGGTGGCTCGTAAATATTTAATTGAAGACCATTTAACTGTTGCTATATTAGAACCAATTGGAGCTGAAAAATGAGAACTATAATCCTAATTATTAGTTTATTGATAGCTCAATTTGCTGTCGCTATTCCAACTATCCAACATTGGCAAACAGCTAACGGCACTAAGGTTTATTTTGTCCCTGCTCCAGATTTACCAATGGTGAATATTGAAGTAGTATTTGATGCTGGGAGTGCTAGAGATGGTGATAAATCTGGACTAGCTAAATTAACTAATGGCTTGTTAAATGAAGGTGCTGGAGGTTATTCGGCAGATCAAATAGCTGAGAAATTTGATAATTTGGGTGCTGAATTTGCTAATTTGGTTGATAGAGATATGGCTAAAGTAACTCTTCGTAGCCTAGTTGAACCAGAATTATTGCAACCAGCATTAGAAATGTTAGCTTTAGTATTGACTAAACCAGATTTTGAAGCAAAGTCATTGGAACGAGTCAAGCAACAAATGTTGACAGCTATTAAATATAAGCAACAATCTCCAAGCGATATTGCTAATAAGGCATTTTATGGTGCAGTTTTTGGGGAACATCCTTATGCTGGTTTACCAGGTGGTACTACTGAAACTGTAACTGCTTTAACTCGTGAGGATTTACAAAAGTTTCACAGTCAATATTATGTATCTGATAATGCGTTAATTTCGATAGTTGGAGCTTTGGATAGAAAAGCCGCTGAAAAATTGGCTGACACAATTGCTAAACTACCTAATGGAACAGTTCCAACCGCTATTCCAGAAGTTACTTTGTTAACCGAAGCTAAAACTATCCATATTGATTATCCAGCAACTCAAACCAAGGTGTTAATTGGTCAGCCAGGTTTGAAACGTGGTGATAAAGATTATTTTGCTTTGTATATGGGAAATTATATTTTAGGTGGTGGTGGTTTGGTATCACGCTTGTCAGAAGAAGTGCGGGAAAAACGTGGTTTGGCTTATAGTGCTTATAGTTACTTTATGCCACAACGAGTATTGGGAGCTTTTGTCGCTGGTTTAGGAACTCGTAATGACCAGACTGCTCAAGCTATTGAAATAGTCGAAAAAACTATGCAGGATTTTATCAAAAATGGCCCCACTGAAACTGAGTTAAAAGAGGCTAAACAAGGCATTACTGGTAGATTTCCATTGCGAATTAAAAGTAATAAGGATATAGTTGGTTATTTATCGATGTTAGGTTTTTATAACTTACCTTTGGATTATCTACATAATTTTAACACTAATATCGAAGCGATAACTTTACCTATGATTAAAGATGCTTTTCAGAGACGATTATTACTGGATAAATTGGTAACGGTTACGGTTGGTGGCAAGCATTAAGGATTTAATTGTGAATGGTTAACAGCTAATGATTAATTATTAATGAAAACCTCGTTATTTGTAGGGGTAATCCCTTGTGGTTACCCTAATTAATTATTTGGTGGGCAACCATAAAGGATTGCCCCTACGTAAAATGATAATAAAATCTAGAATTTTACTAGAAAATTATTTTAAATTCAAAGGAAGTCTTTCATGAAAGTAATTTCTATTTTTAATAATAAGGGTGGGGTTGGTAAAACTACATTAACCTATCATTTGGCTCATATTCTTGCTGAAATGGATAAAAAAGTTCTGATTTTGGATTTAGATCCACAAAGTAATATTAGTTTATATGGGATGCAAGAAGAACAATTAGAAAAAATATGGAAAGCTGAAGATAATATTATTGATAATGGATTTTATAATATTGATACAGAAAGCAATAATTTTAAAGAACTATTAACAACTACCAGAACTATTCATTTTCTTTTAAAACCAGTAGAAGAAGGGATTTCTGATTTTGACAAATTACCTCCTCCTTTTAAAATAACAAAAAATTTAGATTTAATACCAGGTAGACTAACTCTTTCTAAATACGAAAATAAAATTTCTGAACGTTGGAGTGGTATGTTTTTGGGTGAATCGTTATCTATAAGAACAGTTACTAGAATTAGAGAAATAGCAGAATTATATACCAAAGAAAATGGATATGATTTTGTTATTGTTGATACTTCTCCGAATTTAGGTTCGTTAAATAAAGTTATCATTTCTACTGTAGACGGTTTTATAATTCCATGTCTACCAGATATGTTTTCTTTATATGGAATCAAAAATATAGGTAAAGCTCTAACTCAATGGCAAAGAGATTTTAAAACTTGTTATTCTATTATTTCAGAAGAAAAACGTAACCAATTTCCTCAAAAATCCGTCTCATTTTTAGGCTACACTATTTATAATGCAAAAAAAAGAAGTAGTAATACTGACTATTGGCATTTACCAATAGCACATTTTAATCATGCTAAAGAGATTCCTATTGCAATTAAAACATATATAGATAAATCAATTAGAGAACATTTATCAGAAGAAATGATAGAAAATTGTATTGGAGATGATGAAATTATGCACACTCATAATACATTTCCAAATATGGCACAAAAATATAAACAACCTATGTGGGAAGTACCTAATTCAAAAGAACTTAATAATACTGAAAATAAAGGTGATAAGCAAACCATAACAGGTAATGCTAGACTTTATAAAAAAACAAAACAAAAATATAAGATATTTGCCGATGATTTTCTAAAAAGAATTAAAACGTTAGATGATTAGTGAAAATATTCAATTTGAAAATGCCATTAGAAAAGCATTAGGTGATTTCAAGAGAAAACTAGAACAACAACGTATGTTTCAAATTCAAAATAGTTTATTGAAAAATTTACAGAAAGAAGTTAAAAAGTATGAATATTGTGAGTCTCAAGAAATAGAAAGTTTATCTATCGAATATGAAAACTTTTATAATAATCTAAAATCAAGTGGGAGAAGTTACGAAAATATTGTTAATGAGAAAAGTTTAGTCGATACATATAGTGCATTTGAAAAGTTTTTATTTGATTGTTTTTATTCTTTATATAATTATTTTCCAAAGTTTTTAGGGGATAAAATTGAAGTTAATACTTCTGATTTATTTATAGATGAAAATATAGAACTATGTAAAAAAAATATTATTGAGTTAAAGGTTAAAAGTTCTATTCAAGCGAAAAATATTGTGAACATTATGGATGAATTTTTTAAAGTTTTTAAAATTGGAACTAAAAAAGAAAATATAGCTACTATTTTAAAAGAAGAAATAGATACTTTATACCAAATTGCTTTAGTTAGAAATCTTGTTATTCATAATAACAGCATTGTAAACCGTATTTATATAGAACAAATTAAATATATTGCTGAAATTAAATATGAATTCAATGAGGGAGATGTTGTATTAAACGAACTAGAAGATTTAGTAGATGATTTGAAGGTTATATCAACTAAAGCATGTGAAAAAATAACAGAAATTATAATTAGTAATAGTAGACATTTGATTGAATACCATAGAAATAAATAATACTATTAGCATTAACCATGCCCTATCGCAAAAATACCACAATAATTACCATTATAAAAGCTAAATAAAAATATTATTAACACATATTTCCAATGAACTATGCTAGTAGAATTCAATATAAATCAAAACGAAAAAAATAAAAAGAAACATTGGTTTCAAGATGAATATTTTGATCTATTTGTATGGTTCGATGCTACCAGTGGCAAAATGACTAGTTTTCAACTTTGTTATGATCGTGGCAAGCAAGAAAGAGTCATGTCATGGGATTATGAAAAAGGCTTTAGCCATCACTACCTTGATGATGGAGAAACTTCCCCACATAAAAACATGAGTCCAGTATTTATTCAAGAAGGAAGATTTGCCCATCATGAAGCGATACCAAAATTTCTCCAATCAAGTAGCCAAATAGATACCACAATTAGCTATTTTATTATACAAAAATTAGACGAATACATAAGCAAAAATCCACATGGATAATTCCATATGAAACTCTATTTATAGACTAAATTAATAAACTATGCCTATCTCTCAAGAACTATCTGATGCTCAATGTGAAGAACGTATAATTGCCGCTAAAGCCAAACTCGGTAAACGATTAGTAATTTTAGGACATCATTATCAACGGGAAGAAGTATTTAAACATGCTGATTATGCAGGAGATTCTTTAAAACTATCTCGGCAAGCTGGCCAGTCAGGAGCAGAATACATTATATTTTGTGGTGTACATTTCATGGCTGAAGTCGCTGATATATTGTCAACTCCAGAACAAATTGCTATTTTACCAGATTTAGCTGCTGGTTGTTCAATGGCTGATATGGCTAGTTTGGATAAAGTTGAGCGAGCCTGGCAAGAACTATCCACCATGTTAAATCCAGATGAATCAGTTACGCCAGTTACCTATATTAATTCTGCCGCTAATTTGAAAGCTTTCTGTGGCCGACATGGTGGAATTGTTTGTACTTCTTCCAATGCTAGAAAAGTTTTAGAATGGTCTTTCAAACAACGGGAAAAAGTACTGTTTTTTCCAGATCAGCATTTGGGACGTAATACCGGTTATGCTATGGGAATTCCACTGGAAGAAATGGTTATCTGGGATTTTGACCAGCCAAACGGTGGATTGACCAAACAGCAAATTCAAGCAGCTAAAATTATTTTATGGGATGGTTTTTGTTCAGTTCATCAGCAATTTCAACCAGAACATATTGACCAATATCGTGCTACTTATCCAGAAGGCAAAGTAATATCACATCCAGAGGCTCCATTTGAAGTCTGTCAAAAATCAGATGTAGTTGGTTCAACCGAAGTTATTATTCAGACTGTAAAAAAATCTCAGGTTGGTAGTCGTTGGTTAGTTGGCACAGAAGTTAATTTAGTGGATAGATTGGCTAAACAAAGTAAAATAGAAGGTAAATTCGTCCATTATATGGCTCCAGTAGTTTGTATGTGTTCAACTATGTATCGGATTGATCCACAACATCTGCTATGGGTATTAGAAAATTTAGTTGCTGGTACAGTTGTCAATCAAATTAAAGTTAATCCTAAAGATGCAGAACAAGCTCGTTTAGCATTAGAACGTATGTTGGAAGTATCTGGTTCAATGCCATTAAGTTAAGGGCAGCAGGTCTGCCCCTACATAATATTGTAGGGGCGAACCTATGTGTTCGCCCTGCTTAACTTAATGG
>JASFYV010000230.1:0-10441 GCA_045046925.1 Candidatus Marithrix sp.
ACTGGGCGATTTAACCACGCAGGTTGTTCAACAAGCGAATAAGGTGCGATGGCAAGAAGAATTGCATAGGTCTCTTAAGCAATTAACTGGTATTAAAAAATGTCAATGTCGTAAAGAACGTTCTCCATGTTTTCCGACTTAAGCGAAAGTCCTAAAACCATTCCCATTTATTTAAAGCTAATTTTCCCGGATATTTCCAGCACTACTAATAATGGTTGAATTCTGATGCTTATAATTATTTTCTTTAATTTTGTATTTAATCGAGATTTGCTATAACTTGAGCTAAAATAGAAAAGATTGGTATAATAAAAGATAACCAGATTAGAAGCTGAAAATAAATTTTACAGAAGAAGTGATTAAAGATGGAACTAATAAATACCCTTAGACAAGGTCTACAACAGCTAAAAATTGACTTACCAATCTCTGATCAAACCAAAATTTTAGACTATTTAAAGCTATTAGAAAAATGGAATAAAGTTTATAATTTGACCGCAATCAATAATATTGAGCAGATGTTACCCAAACATGTATTTGATAGTCTAGCTATATTGCCATATGTTCGTGGTGAACGGATTTTGGATGTTGGTACTGGAGCAGGTTTGCCAGGCTTATTATTGGCGATTGCAAGTCCTAATTGGCAATATGTTTTATTAGACAGCAATGCAAAAAAAATTCGTTTTATAAAACAAGCCATTATAGAATTAAACATAAAAAATGTGACTGCAATATGTATTAGAACTGAAGATTTAGAGTTAGAAGAATTTAACACGGTTATTTCTAGAGCATATGCTAATATCCATCTTTTTTATACTCATACAGTAAAATTTATAAATAAAAATGGTTGTTTATTAGCGATGAAAGGCATGTATCCTGAAACAGAAATAACAACTATGAAGCAATTGCCTGTTAATATAACCACAACAGTTTTACAAATTCCACAATTATCAGCTCAACGCCATTTAATTGAAATTACTTTAGAATAATCAATTATCGCTTTATTCCTAATTATGAGCCTATCCAACCGTATTAAGCAGCATTTTACCAATAGTATCGAAGTACAAACTAAAACTATAACTAGCCTAGAATCACAGATTATTACTGCTGGCCAATTAATGGCAACTTGTTTACAACAGCATAAAATTTTAAGTTGTGGTAATGGAGGATCAGCAGCTCAATCACAACATTTTGCAGCTGAAATTATCAATCGATTTGAAACTGAGAGAAGAGCTTTGGCAGCTATTTCTTTGACCACTGATACTTCTAATCTTACCTCTATTGCTAATGATTATACATTTGAAAATATTTTCTCTCGTCAAATTGAAGCTTTGGGACAAGCTAAAGATATATTATTAGCTATCAGCACTAGTGGTAATTCTCCTAATGTATTGAAAGCTATCCAAGCAGCTCATGGTAAAAATTTGAACGTGATAGCTTTAACTGGTTATGATGGGGGAACTATTGCTAAAACATTAGTTTCGACTGATATAGAAATAAGAATTCCTAGCCAGTCAACCGCCCGCATTCAAGAAGTGCATTTATTAGTTATTCATTGTTTATGTGATATAATTGACCAAACTTTGCAACAGGATTAAACATGCTTCCCACAATAGCTATTGTCGGCCGTCCAAATGTCGGCAAATCTACTTTATTCAATGCGTTAACAAAAACCCGTGATGCTCTAGTTGCGGATGAACCTGGTCTAACTCGAGATCGTAAATTTGGCCGAGGAGTTGTTGGCGGTCATTGTTGGTTGATTGATACAGGTGGGCTTGGAGAAAAATCTGATGCAATGTTAGAACATATTACTCAACAGGCTTGGTTAGCTATTGAGGAAGCTGATAGTGTATTATTTTTAGTGGATGGGCGTGGAGGTTTAACAGCAGCAGATGAAAACCTAGCCAACGAATTACGCAAACTTGAAATTCCAATTCATTTGGTTGTAAACAAGGCAGAAGGAACACCGAAAGAAATAATCAGTGCCGAATTTTATAGCTTAGGTTTGGATAAAATGCATGTTATTTCAGCTTCTCATCAAAGGGGAATTACTGATTTAATGTTAAATGTATTGGAAAAATTTCCAACTGAGGAAGATTCTTTACCAGAAAATGATAAAAGTCTAAAAATAGCAGTGCTTGGTCGACCAAATGTTGGTAAATCCACTCTAGTTAATCGTTTGTTGGGTTATGAGAGAGTAATTACTTTTGATCAGCCTGGAACTACTCGTGATAGTATTTTTATTCCTTTTGAGCAAGATGGTAAAGCTTATACTTTAATAGACACAGCTGGAGTTAGAAAACGTTCTCGAATATTTGAAACTATTGAAAAATTTAGCGTTATTAAAGCATTGCAAGCTATCAGTGTTGCCAATGTGGTGATCATGATAATAGATGCCAAAGAAGGAATGACCGTGCAAGATACTAATTTATTAGGACATATCTTGGATAGTGGACGTGGTTTAATTATTGCGGTAAATAAATGGGATGGTTTAAAACATGATCATCGAGAACGAGTCAAATCTAACTTAGATAGAAAGCTACATTTTATTGATTTTGCTAAGATTCATTTTATTTCTGCTTTACGTGGTTCTGGAGTTAATAAGTTATTAGATACAGTGAATAATGTATGGCTATCTGCCAGCAGAAGAATTAATACCCCAAGATTAAATATTGTTTTACAAGATGCGGTAAAAGCCCATTCTCCACCATTAAAACACGGTAGAAGAATAAAATTACGCTATATAAATCAAGCTGGTACTAATCCACCATTATTCATAATTCATGGTAATCAGGTTGAGTCGTTACCCAATGCGTATCAACGTTATTTAAAAAATTATTTTCGAGAGGTGTTTAAATTAGAAGGCACTCCAATTCGATTAGATTTCAAACAAGGTGAGAATCCATTTGCTGGTAGAAAAAATGTTTTAACTCCACGCCAACATAAGAAAAAACAACGTTTAATGAAGCATGTTAAGAGATAATGTGAGTTATAATATTCAAAAGATGTAATTCAATCAAAAAATTCATTATATCTGATTATAAAAATGGCTATAATGAATTTTACGAATCATAAAGTTACATAAATAATTTAGATTTCAATCTTTGAATATTAATACTATATTTGAAGTATAAATTATCGTACTAAATAGTAAACTTGTCAACTATGGATAATAAAAATGGCAAAAGCTCTCATTAATAAAGACATTCTTATTTGGGCAATTAAACGAGCAAATGTATCTGTTGAGCAACTAGCCAAAACGACTGGTGTAAAAACAGAATCCATAGAATTTTGGTTGCCTGGAAAAGATAAACCTACCATGAAACAAGCTCAAAAAGCTACCAAATCTGTTAAGCCAAGTAATATCTCCCCTTGTGAAGCATTGTGCGTCAGTACCAAGCAATTGTATAACGTTAGACTTTATGAGCTTAGGTAAGCATTATTTAACCAAAGTGAGTTTTTAAATTATAAAGTTCTTTATCAGGAAATGAAAAAGAATGAAAATTGAGTTCTTATCTTAATTTTACAAGTTTAAACTTAGATTTATAAAAAAATATTATGAAAATACAAAATATTTACCTCAATAATGTTGGACCTATAGATAATCAAATATTTGATTTTTATGATGATTGGAATGATAAAATTTTTAGTCGTATTTTATTTTCTGGACCGAATGGTTCTGGAAAATCTTTAGTTTTTAGAGCTATTGCTGAAATATGGCAAGCTACGGGTTATTGGTTAGATAATAGAAAAAAGTTACCCAATAATAAGAAAAAATGGTTACAACAGAATGGAATTGCAATTATTTTAAGAGAGTTACCTAATGTTGCAAATCCAGTAGGTATAATTTATGGTGATAAAAATTGGTTTGAAAGGCTTGAAATTAAAGATAAATATCCTAAAATTGAATGGATTGGAGAGCTGACAACTAATAAAAAAAGTGACTTATTACTTACCCATGAAGAATGGTTTAATAATTGGTCTAAAGCCAGAAAAAAGTTGATTGTTGATTCTAAATCTACTACACCCAATATGATTTATATGGATGCTGAAGAATGCCGTTGGGTTTCACCTAATCGGAATATAGGAGAAACATTGCCAGAAAATTCAAGTTTAAGGTGGTTGGTTAAATATCAAGTTTCAGAAGATTGGCAAGGGCAATTAGAACATTCTCTCCTTAATTTGAAATTGCTAAAGCTTCATAAATATCACGAAGTAATTCGTCATCTAAATCGTTTTTTGTATGATAAAGAAATTAACTCTGATGTCAAACAACAGGAAGGGCAAAACCGTCTTCAAGTAAACATCAAAAAACAAGGTCAATCACACACACTTGATATGTTAAGTTCTGGGGAACGGCAAATGCTTATCAAATTATACCTTATAATTCGGTGGCTAGAACCTGGTGGGATCGTTATGATTGATGAACCTGACCTTTATTTACATCCTTCCATTATTCCTGATTTTCTTGCAAAATTGGAATTACAAGTTAAAGAAAAAGAAGGACAATTGCTAATTGCTTCTCATTCTACTGATATCTGGAATCGGTATGATACTCGTAATAAACGTATAAAATTGTAGGGATAACTTATGAGTAATGGAGCAATAAAAAGATTAAATGAAATTTTGGAGCAGGAAGTTGGAAACACAGGAAAAAAAGTTTTATTGGTTGAAGGTGAAGATGATGTTAAGGTTTATAGTATGATGCTTGATCGTAAATTCGATAAATGGAAAGATAATTGGATTATAACTCATGCTAATGGCAAACAAAAAGTAATTGATATTCTTAAAGAACAACCAACTTGGCTAGGGTTAGTAGATCGTGATGAATGGTCGGAAGAAAGAATTTCACAAGCAGAAAATATTTCACCTAATCTAATGATACTCCAACGTTTTTGTATGGAAAATTATCTAATTTGTCCTGACGAATTATGGGAAATGTTACCAGAAAGAAAACAAAAAATAATTACAGGAGGATTGTCAAAATTACAAGAAGAAATCTTAAATAATAAGGATGAATGGGTAAGACATGGTGTATTGTGGTCTGTTATTAATCCGTTATGGGAAGGTATTAAAGAACTTGGATTTAAAGGTAAGCTTTTAGATATTGATAATGCTCAAGATAATGATAAAATTAAGGAAACACTTCATGGATGGCATAATTTTCTTGAACCAGAGATTATTTTTAACAAGTTTGAAGAACGTTTACTTTCCATAATGGAAGAAAATGATGAAGCAAAGCAATTAAAACAATGGATACATGGCAAGAAATTTTATAATGAATGTGTTAGTAAAGTTTTAAATCAATTTTTAGGTCAAGAAAGTGCAGATAATAGAAGAGAAAAACTTTAGAAGAGAAAAACTTTTACAAAATTGTCCATGGCCAAGTGATTTGGATTTTGTTTGTGAGAAAATGGGATTATGATGAAATCCTTTAAGTATATTACATATATAACCAGCTAATATTACGATATTTATATTTAAAAATAACTATTTAAAACACTATGACAGTTTCCGAATTACGCCAAGCATTTTTAGATTATTTTGCCTCCAAAGGCCATGCCATTGTTCCCAGCAGCCCGCTAGTTCCCGCCAATGATCCAACTTTACTATTCACCAACGCTGGTATGGTGCAATTTAAAGACACCTTTCTAGGACTTGAATCACGCAACTATACCAGAGCAACTACCTGTCAACGCTGTGTTCGAGCTGGTGGTAAACATAACGACTTAGAAAACGTTGGTTATACCGCTCGCCATCATACCTTCTTTGAAATGTTGGGTAACTTCAGTTTTGGTGACTATTTTAAACGAAATGCAATTCAATTTGCTTGGGAATTTTTGACCGAAATAATTAAATTACCGCCAGAAAAACTTTGGATTACAGTTTATCAACAAGATGATGAAGCTGCCGATATTTGGCTTAAAGAGATAAAAGTTGATCCAAGTCGTTTTTCTCGTTGTGATGAAGCAGATAATTTTTGGTCAATGGGAGATACCGGACCTTGTGGACCTTGTTCAGAAATATTTTATGATCATGGTTCAGAAATAGTTGGTGGCCCACCTGGAACTCCAGAAGCAGATGGAGATCGGTATATTGAAATTTGGAATCTGGTTTTCATGCAGTTTAACCGTGATTCCCAAGGTGACATGACTCCTTTACCGAAGCCTTCAGTAGATACTGGTATGGGTTTAGAACGGTTAGCTGCTATTTTACAAAATGTACATAATAACTATGATATTGATTTATTTAAAAATTTAATTAAAAATATAGCAACTTTAGCTAATTGTGATGATTTAACTAATAATTCCTTGCGAGTGATTGCCGATCATATTCGAGCGTGTAGTTTTTTAATTATTGATGGAATTGTTCCTGCTAATGAAGGTCGTGGCTATGTATTACGTCGCATAATTCGGAGAGCAATTCGGCATGGACATAAACTGGGATTACGAGAAGCATTTTTTTATAATTTAGTTGGATTTTTAGAACAGCAAATGGGAGCAGCATATCCAGAATTATCGAAAAATCAAGAATTAGTGGCTCGTATTTTAAAACAAGAAGAAGAACGATTTGATGAAACTTTGGATCGAGGTATGGGTTTATTAGAGCAAGAAATTACTAATTTAACTGATAAAACTTTATCTGGTCAACTAATTTTTAAATTATACGATACCTATGGTTTTCCTACTGATTTGACTGCCGATATTGCCAGAGAACGTGGACTACAAATAGATATGGTCGGATTTGAAGCTGAAATGGCTCAACAACGTTCCCGCAGCAGTACTGCTAGTCGGTTTGATTTAGATATGAGTCAAACTATTGAGAGTATAGAATTAGAAAGTGAATTTATTGGCTATGAATATATTAATTCATATAGTTTAGTGACAGCTATATTTAATGGCGGTAAGTCGGTAGAAAAATTAGATGCCGGACAAGATGGACAGATAGTTTTACAACAAACTCCATTCTATGCTGAATCTGGTGGACAAGTTGGTGATCAAGGTCAAATATTTGCTCGTAATTCAATGTTTATAGTAAATGATACCAAAAAAATGGGTCAAGCTAATGTTCATATTGGTAAAATGTCTTCAGGCAGCATTAAAATAGGAGAACAGTTACTAACCCAAATTAATACTCAATCCCGTTTATCTACTGCTCGTAATCATACTGCAACCCATTTATTACACTCTGCATTACGTCAAGTTCTTGGTGAACATGTAAAGCAGAAAGGTTCTTTAGTAGCAATGGAAAGATTACGCTTTGATTTTGCTCATTTTGAACCAGTTACTACCGAACAATTAACTAAAATTGAACGGATCGTTAATCAGCAAATTTTATTAAATACTCCAGTACAAACAGAGGTTATGGACTTGGAATCTGCGATGAATAGTGGAGCGACAGCTTTGTTTGGAGAAAAATATTCAGAACAGGTAAGAGTATTATCTATCGGTAAATTTTCAACAGAATTATGTGGTGGTACTCACGTTAAGCAAATCGGTGATATTGGTCTGTTTAAAATTGTGGCGGAAACTGGAATTGCGGCTGGAGTAAGACGGATTGAAGCTATTACTGGTGAGAATGCATTAAATTGGGTTACTAATGTGGAAACAACTCTACAGAATATTAGTAACAATTTGAAAACTAATCTTGAGTCTGTGGAAGAAAGAGTTGGTCAAGTATTGGAACAAAATCGTAGCTTAGAAAAAGAGTTATCTCGGTTACAAACTAAATTAGCCAGCAGTCAAGGTTCCGATTTAGTTAATCAAGCAATTGAAATTAAAGGTATTAAATTGTTAGCAACTTCCATAGATAATGTGGATATGAAACAGCTTCGTACCATTGCAGATCAGTTGAAAAGTAAACTAGCCACTGGAGTAATTTTATTGGCTGGAGTAAAAGATAATAGAATATCATTAGTTGCCGCAGTTACAGCCGATCTTACTAGTAAAATTAAAGCTGGTGAACTTATGAAACATGTGGCTACTCAAGTTGGTGGTAAAGGTGGTGGCAGACCAGATATGGCTCAAGGTGGTGGTAGTGAATTGGATAAATTACCTGAAACTTTACAAAGCGTGACTGCTTGGGTGGAAGAACGTTTGTAGCTGAATATCCTAAATAACGAAAGCTATATAATCATGTATGGTTGAGCGAAACCTACCAGAAGCATTTCCCTTCCCCATCCTAAGTTAATAGGCGAAGGGTGAGGTTGGCTACTAGAATTATGGTTAATTACATACTTCATGTAGGATGTAATGAGTTTACGAATTACATCTTTCGAGTCACATTAATTAGATACACGATTTATGCAATTCATTCCGCATCCTTATATATCTTAGGAAATATGTCTAACTATAAACAACGTTGGACGCACCCTATATTTTAACGTGGTTTAACGCTATTCATATCTAAATCAAAGGTAAATCCACTTGATTGTTGTTGCATTTTTATGTCGTAAATGGTTTTGCCACCGAATGGATCGGAGACAGCAACGCATGGTACGTGTAGTTGGCCGTTTGTATAATCTGCTGTGCAGTCATCAGTGGTAACAATAGTACCAGTATTATTAGTAGATGTTATGTTGATTCCACAAGAACTAGGATTATCAATACATTGTTGAATACCAGCTTGTTTACCTTTTTCAAGTTCTTCAGCTAATAAAATATTAGATGGAATATCAGCAGGAGAAGTTTCCACCAATGTTGTATTACAGGTTTGTGGCTCACCTGTTGTAGTAGGAGTAACATTACCAGTTGCCACACCGCTTGTTGTTAATTCATAAAGTTGATCATTACTACTTTTAATATTAACTAACATTTGGGTATAAGTTAAATCTGGTTTTAAGGTGATTTTTCTGGAAAAAATATCATTAACATAAAGTTTAGCTACATTGTTTACTATTTTTAATTTTACTTGATTTATACCACTTGTCCAAGCATCACTTTGATCATTACCAGCACTTTTTCCATCAGCATAAAGATAACCCCTATTATTATTAATTTCTAACCGAATTTTATACTCATCGTTTGCAATTAGAAAAATTTCTATTTCACTACTACCACTATAACCTATAAAAGATACATCAGCTTTAATGAAAAGTTCAAAATCCCCTGAAAGATTAGTTGAATATTTTAACCTTTTTAAATTACCTGAAGCATTTTCAGCTCCAGTAACCCACTTTACACTTGTTGTCTCATCTTGCCCAACAACAACATTTTCTCCATAAGAAGGAATATCTCCCTCATTATAAGAACCCAAATTAAGCAAATCCGTTTCAGCGTTGACAACACTGACAAATAGAACCAAAATACCAAATAATAGTATTTTTTTCATAAAAACTCCTCAAAATTTATGTTAAAAATGCTATAATAAACAACTTGACATAATAAGAACATACAGTATTACTATACATAACACACAGTAGAACTATTACGTTATGAAAATTAACGAGAAAATTAAGTTTATTCGAGAATTAAAAGGGTGGTCACAGGAGGAAATGGCAGAAAAATTGCATATGTCGATGGGTGCTTATTCCAACATTGAAAGAGGAGAAACCAATATTCAGTTTTCTAGGTTAGAACAAATTTCTAAAATACTAGGTATGAAAATATCCGAATTAACTGATTTGGAAAATAAAAATGTTCAAATTGTATATGGAAATAATCAAAGTCAATTTACATTCAATGTATCAGATGGACAATTACAACAAACAATAGCTCAACAACAAAAAGAAATATCCTATCTTAAACAAGAAATAGCCTACCTGAAAGAAATCATCTCATTAAAATCCGACAAGTCTTAAAATCTTGATTTAAATACAATTTTAGCTAAAATATCTTTTAAACTTCAATATCTTGATAAATATACGGTTAGTTTGTATGGTTATGTGATTATGGATAACCATTTTCATATTCTCATTTCGGCATTAATCGCAGAAAATGTAAAGCGTTGTGTACAGCAAACATTACGTGATAGTTCCTGCAAAATTAGTCGCAAATTAGAAAGTTTTTTAGACACCCAGTTTGCGTCACAAGCACAGGGTATTTTGCAAACTTTTGCTAAACACAGCAATGGAAAATCACGTTATGCTGTGTGGAAGGAACAGGCTCGCGGTGTTCCAATTTATACAGTGACTGTTTTTCAGACTCAGTTGGACTATATTCATAATAATCCAGTACATGCTCAGTTAGTGTCTGAACCATCAGCATATCGGTTTTCGAGTTATTTGTCTGTTTATCAAGGTGAGTTGGGTATGCTTCCCATTGAATCACCAATTTTGTGAAGGATGGAATGTTTCGGGAAATACGCTTCGCTCCATTCCCGAAACAACAGTTATATACTTTTAATCATCGTAACTACCTACCATATCTATGAAACAGGAATAGAGAAAATAAATCCCGCAGTGAAAACGTTATGACCTTGCTTTCGAGCAGAGAGTATAACAGCTTGT
>JASFYV010000231.1:0-8834 GCA_045046925.1 Candidatus Marithrix sp.
TACTTATTTGTCTTTGGGCTTTTACATTTTTGGCAAATTGAGTTCATTTCTTTCATTTGTCTATTTTACCAGTAATTATAGTTTAAGCCCAGTACCAGCAGGTCTGCCCCTACATAATATATGTAGGGGCGAACCTATGTGTTCGCCCTGCTTAACTTGGATTTCTAGAGCTGCTTGGCAGGCTTGAATATTATTTACATCCCAAGCATGAATCTTTTCTCGTTCCCAACTAGGAGGTTCAATGTCATTAATAAGGGCAGACACGCAGGTCTGCCCCTACATAATATATTATTGTAGGGGCGAACCTATGTGTTCGCCCTGCTTAACTTAATGGTATTGAACTAGGAGATTGGGAACGAGTTTAATAACTATATGATATAAAAGTATATATTTAAAATGAATTTTAATTGAGAGAAAAATCATGAAATGTCCTGAATGTAATTCTAAAAATGTAAAAAGGAATGGACATATCCACAACATTTCTACCTATAAATGTTATTTCTTGAATAAAGTAGTGATGAGATTATGATTTATTGATAATATTTAGTATAATTAGCATTGATAACTTGCAAGTGTATTTAGAAAATCACAGAATTTAATCATATAAACACAATATAAGCTAGAAGTTATGAAATTAGACAATTAAGTATAATATTTGTTATACTACTGCCATAATGTATACTGAATTTCCTATCATTAATAGTTTATAATTATTATACTTTTTCAAAAATTAAAATATTAATTTAACAATTATTCAAATCTGAATAATAATTTACTTAATTGAGAAAACTTTAAGATATGCACTGCTACCAATAATTTTAAAATTATGAATGTTTTAAAAAAATTTAAATTGACAAATCTAAGTATTAAATTCAAGTTCATTATTGGTATTGTATTAATATTAATACTTGCTATGCTTTCTCTTTCCATAGTATTTATTAAACAATCAGAAAACTTGTTGATTGAAGCACTTAAAGATAAAGCAGATTTATTAAATAGTAATTTTTCAATAGTTGCTGCTAAAAGTATAGATGAAAACACATTTTCAAATTTACAAGTTTTAATTAATGAAGTTGCTATAAAAGATGATGAAATAAAAGTTTTATTAGTTACAGCCCCAAATGGTATGATAATAGCCACTTCTGATCTGCTAAATTTCCGTCAGTTTTCTAAAATAAAAGAAGAAAATATTCTTCAACAAATTAAAACCCAACAAAGCACAATTGTTTTAAATAAGTCAAAAGGTATATTGGAAAGTATTTTACCTATATATAATCAGCAGATCGATGATGAAATAGATGATTTTTTTGATGAAGATGATATTGCGATAAATGCCAAAATATCTCCCATATCAAACAGTACAGACGAGGAATCATTAGTAGGATTTATATATATTGCTTTAGATACTATTCATTTACAACAAACTATTACGAGTTTATGGCTATATTCTAGTTTGCTGGCATGCTTTATCATGGGATTGGGTATATTAGTTGCGTATGGATTTGGTCATTCTATGTCTAAACCTATTGCGATACTTGCTCATGAAGTACATGTTATAACTTCAGGTGATTTAAGTAATCCAATTATATCTTCTAGTGGAGATGAACTTGGTAGGTTGATGTCAGATGTAGAAAAAATGCGGTTATCGATAAAAGATTTAACTGAAAATTTGGAAGCCAAAGTAAACGAACGAACTATGCAACTTGCTAGTGCAAATGAAGAAATTACAATTTTAAATGATCGTTTGCAAGCAGAAAATCTACGATTAGGTGCTGAGTTAGATGTAGCTCGCCAATTACAACAGATGGTATTACCCAAAGAACAAGAATTACGCCAAATTAAAAATTTAGATATTTCTGGATTTATGGAACCTGCGGATGAAGTTGGTGGTGATTATTATGATGTACTTGAGCATGAAGGCAGCATCAAAATAGGTATTGGTGATGTTACTGGACATGGTTTGGAAAGTGGTGTATTAATGTTAATGGTACAAACTGCTGTACGAAGTTTATTAATAAGTGGAATTACTGATGCAACTAAATTTTTGACTATCCTTAATCAGATCATTTATGATAATGTACAACGTATAGGTACTAGTAAAAATTTAACTCTATCTTTATTAGATTATAAAGACGGCAAAGTACGATTAACTGGACAGCATGAAGATGTATTATTGGTACGTAAAAATTCCGAAGTAGAACAAATTGATACTCTTGAATTAGGTTTTTCTGTAGGGTTAATGAAAGATATCACTAAATTTGTAGGACAAAAAGAATTTGTTCTGCAACCAGGGGACGGTATTGTTCTTTATACAGATGGAATTACTGAGGCAATGAATCTTGATATGGATGCGTATGGATTAGAAAACTTATCCGTAGCTGTTAGCAAAAATTGGCATAAAACATCCACAGAAATCCAACAATCTGTTATTGAAGATGTACGAGAATTTATTGGCACTCAAAAAGTTTATGATGATATTACCTTGTTAATCTTGAAACAGAAATAAAACAAGGACAGATAATGAAAATGAAGCAATATTTTGGTACTGACGGCATACGTGGTACTGTTGGCATTCCTCCAATTACCCCAGATTTTATCCTTAAATTAGGTTGGGCTACTGGACGAGTTTTAGCTAATGGCCACAATAAAAATAAGATTTTAATTGGTAAAGATACTCGTATTTCTGGATATATGTTTGAGTCAGCATTACAAGCCGGTTTATCCGCAGCAGGTATGGATATACGTTTGTTAGGACCTATGCCAACTCCGGCTATTGCCTATTTGACCAGAACTTTCCATGCAGTTGCAGGAATCGTTATCAGTGCTTCTCATAATCCATTTCAAGATAATGGAATTAAATTTTTTTCTGGTAATGGTACTAAACTACCAGATGAAATTGAGCTGGCTATTGAAGCTGAAATGGCAAAAGAGATGCAAACAGTTGCTTCAGATCGACTGGGCAAAGCCGAACGGATTGATGATGCGGCTGGTCGTTATATTGAATTTTGTAAAAGTACGATTCCATTTGATGCAAATCTAAAAAGTTTGAAAATTGTAATAGATTGTGCTAATGGTGCTACTTATCACGTTGCTCCAAATGTATTTCGTGAGCTAGGAGCTAACGTTGAAGTTATAGGAGCTCAACCAAATGGTTTAAATATTAATACTGGTTATGGTGCTACTCAACCACAAGCCTTACAAACCGCTGTTTTATATCAAAATGCTGATTTAGGTATTGCATTGGATGGTGATGGAGACCGAGTATTGATGGTTGATGCTAAAGGCGAAATAGTTGATGGTGATGAACTGTTATTTATTATTGCCAAGGATCGTCAGCAAAATAACCAATTACAAGGAGCGGTTGTTGGCACTGTAATGAGCAATTTTGGTTTAGAACAAGCTTTTAAAAAACAAGGAATTGCTTTTGAACGAGCTGCTGTTGGAGATCGACATGTAATAAAAATGTTGCAACAACAAGGTGGTAATCTAGGTGGTGAAGCATCAGGACATATTGTCTGTTTAGACCGTACTACTACTGGAGATGGTATTATAACAGCCTTACAAATATTGGAAATTATCGTCAAAACAGGTTTACCATTACATGTACTGAAATCAGGAATTAAAAAATATCCTCAAGTAATAATTAATATACCAATTGATTCACAGATAGATATAATTTCCCAACAATCAGTACAAACAGCAGTGACAGCAGCTGAACGGCAATTACAAGAAAATGGGCGAATACTACTACGTCCTTCTGGGACTGAACCATTGATTAGAGTTATGGTAGAAGGTATAAATGAACAACAAGTAGAAACGATAGCTCATCAATTAGCAGAAGCAGTAAAACAAGCAGTTCATGGTTAAAATATTAATTCACTTTATAAAAATTTAGTCTAAAGTCTAAGCTTAATGCTAAAATTTTACTAATTATCATTAACGGCAATTTCATGTTTAAACGTTTACGTGGTTTTTTTTCAAATGACCTTTCTATCGATTTAGGTACAGCTAATACGCTGATTTATGTTCGAGGACAGGGGATTGTTCTGGATGAACCTTCTGTAGTAGCTCTGCGTCAGAGTGATCCAAATGGTGGTAGTTCTAAGACTATAGCGGCTGTTGGTGCAGAAGCAAAAAGAATGTTAGGGCGTACTCCAGGTCATATTACTGCAATAAGACCTATGAAAGATGGAGTAATTGCAGATTTTATGATTACTGAAAAAATGTTACAATATTTTATTCATAAGGTTCATGATGGTAGGGATTGGTATCCTTCTCCATCTCCTAGGGTATTAATATGTGTTCCATGTGGTTCTACTCAAGTTGAACGACGAGCAATTCGGGAATCAGCAGCTGGTGCTGGAGCTAGAGAGGTTTATTTAATAGAAGAGCCGATGGCAGCAGCAATAGGAGCTGGGATGCCAGTTAGTGAACCTACTGGATCAATGGTGCTTGATGTTGGTGGTGGGACTACTGAAGTGGGAATTTTATCTTTGAATGGTATCGTATATTCAGAATCTACTCGTATTGGTGGAGACCGTTTTGATGAAGCCATAATAAGTTATATTCGTAGGCATTATGGTACTTTAATAGGTGAAGCAACTGCCGAACGAGTTAAACATGAAATTGGTTCAGCTTATGCTGGAAAAGAATTACTTGAAACTCATGTTAGAGGACGGAATTTAGCAGAAGGTATTCCACGTAGTTTAAAAATAAATAGCAAAGAAGTATTAGAAGCATTACAAGAGCCATTGGCTAGTATTGTTAGTACAGTGAAAAGTGCCTTAGAAAAAATTCCGCCAGAACTTGGTTCTGATGTTGCTGAAAAAGGTATTGTATTAACTGGTGGTGGAGCATTACTATCTGAATTTGATCGATTATTGATGGAAGAAACTGGATTGCCAGTCATTATTGCTGATGACCCATTAACATGTGTAGCCCGTGGTGGTGGTAAAGCCCTAGAAATGATAGAAGAACACGGCCCTGGAGTATTTGCACTAGAAACTAATTAATGATACCCTCAGTTATAAATGGACGATCTTTGGCGTTAAAGACGATAATATTTGTATTATTATCAATTACTTTAATGATAACGGATGTTCGCTTCGGTTATTTAACTACAGTACGCACTTATTTGCTAGGAGTAGTATATCCACTCCAATATTTGGTTGATATGCCTATTAAAATTGGTCAATGGCTATCAAAAAGTGCCAGTAGCAGGAATCAATTGTTAAATGAAAATACTAAATTGCGTACAGAAAATTTGCAGTTACAAGTTGCATTGCAGAAGTTTGAACATTTAAAAAATGAAAACAAGAGATTACGTTATTTATTAGATTCCTCTAAAGAAGTTGGAGAACGAGTTCAAGTCGCCGAAGTATTAGCTGTTGACTTAGAACAATCTAGACGTAATATATTGATTAATAAAGGCAAAAATAGCAACGTATTTATCAACCAACCAGTAATAGATGCTAAAGGAGTGATGGGGCAAATCACCCAAATTGGATTATTTTCTAGTGTAGTGATGTTAATTACTGATCCAGAACATGAGTTACCAGTACAAGTGGTAAGAACTGGATTACGAACCATTGCTAAAGGTATGGGAACCTTAAACCGATTGTCATTATTATATCTATCTAATACTGGATTAAATACAGGGATTAAAGTGGGTGATTTAATCGTTACATCTGGTATAGGCCAAAAATTTCCTAAAGGATACCCAGTAGGTACAGTTATAGAAGTAACTCCAGATATAGGCAAGCCTTATGCACAAGTTCATGCCTTACCAAGAGCAATTTTAGAACGTAACCGTGAAGTTTTATTAGTATGGAAAAAATGATCCGCCCTATTCACTGGATTTCTGAACAATGAATTTAGTATTACGTCCTCATGGTACTTGGGTTATTGTACTAAGTTTTATTTTTAGTTTTATGTTAAGCATAATGCCATTACCAATTTGGGCCAGTGCGTGGCGACCTGACTGGGTAGCAATGGTATTAATATATTGGTGTATAGCTATTCCCCATCGAACTGGGATTGCGACTGGTTGGTCAGTTGGAATTATCCATGATGTATTAAACAATACTTTATTGGGTCAACATGCGTTGAGCCTATGTATAATTGCTTACATCAGTGTCAAATTACATCTACGCATTCGTTTATTCTCAAGATTACAACAAGCAATTAGTATTTTTGGATTAATAATAATTAATCAATCATTAAGTATATGGATATATAATATTTTTACTAATTTCCAAATAGATTGGTCAGTTATATTTTCCGCTATTAGCAGTATGATATTATGGCCTTGGTTATTTGTAATTTTGCGTGATATGCGACGTAGCCACAGAGTTTTTTAAGCTATATCATGCCAGTTTATATTCTTAAAGATTCTGCTCAGGAAAATAAAATTTTCTATAATCGGGTAGTGATTGCTTGGTTATTAATGTTACTAGGTTTGTTTATAATAGTGGCACGTTTATTTTTTTTACAAGTGACTGAATATGAACATTATAATACTCTATCTGAGAAAAATCGAATTAAAATTCTACCATTGCCTCCAACTAGAGGATTAATCTATGATCGTAATGGAGTATTACTTGCAGATAATCGAGTTTCTTATAGTTTAGAAATTATTCCAGAAAAAGTTAAAGACCTTGATTTTACTCTGGCAGAATTAGGCAAAATTATCACCATAGAGCAAGATGATATTGATCGTTTTAAAAAGAAATTACGCAAGTTTCATAGTTCAAAAAGAATTCCCCTACGTTATCGATTGACCGAAGAAGAAATGGCACGTTTCTCAGTACAAAGCCATCGATTTCCAGATATTAACATTACTGGTAATCTAAGTCGCTATTATCCACTTGGAGCTACTGGAGTTCATGCTATTGGTTATGTTGGCAGAATCAATAAACAAGAACTAAAAGTTATTGATAAATCTAACTATTTAGGTAGTAATTATATCGGTAAAATAGGTATCGAAAAATACTATGAGAAAGAGTTACACGGTACTACTGGATTTCAACATGCAGAAACTAATGTGCAAGGTCGTATAGTCCGTATTTTAGAACGTAGCCCTCCAATACCAGGTAAAAACCTTTACCTTAATATAGATATTACCTTACAAAAATATGCTGAAAGTTTGGTTGCCAAAGAAAGAGCAGCAGTAGTTGCGATTGAACCAGCTAGTGGTGGAGTTTTAGCCTTAGTAAGCATGCCTTATTATGACCCTAATCTATTTGTAAATGGAATTGATTTTAAAACCTATAATGGTTTACGTAATTCTCCAGATTTACCACTTATTAACCGAGCAATTCGTGGGCAGTATCCTCCTGGTTCTACCATCAAAGCTTTTGTTGGATTAGCTGGTTTAGAATATGGGGTTAGGAGTCAACACAGCCGTACTTGGTGTCGGGGTTGGTTTAGTTTGAAAGGGCAAAAACATCGTTATCGTGACTGGAAAAAAGTTGGTCATGGTAGTGTAAATTTTTATCAAGCTTTAGAACAATCTTGTGATGTATATTTTTACTCATTAGCTCATGATCTCGGTATGGAACGTTTACACAAATTCATGACCCGTTTTAGTTTTGGCAAACGGACTGGGATAGATGTAGCTGGCGAAGTAAGCGGCCTAATGCCATCTAAAGAATGGAAACGTCGAGTATTAGGCAAACTTTGGTATCCAGGTGAAACTATTATTGCTGGTATTGGTCAAGGATTTATGTTGGCTACTCCATTACAACTTGCTGTTGCCACTGCTACTTTGAGTAATCGAGGTCAATTTAAACAGCCAAGAGTAGTATTTGCGATGGATGATGCCAAATTTAATGAAATGACTGTAGTACCACCGACTAATAAAGAAACTATAACTCTTAAAAACAATGCTTATTGGGACATTGCTATCGGTGGTATGAAAGCAGTGGTTCATGGTCGTAGAGGAACGGCTCGTAAAATTGGCAAAAAGTCTAGTTATCGCTTTGCTGGTAAAACTGGTACTGCCCAAGTAATAAAGATTAAACAATCTGAAAGTTACAATGCGAAAAAATTAGCGAAAAAATTCCATGACCATGCTTTATTTGTAGCCTTTGCCCCATTAAAAAATCCCCGTATAGCTATAGCTATAATTGTAGAAAATGGTGGTGGTGGTAGTAAAACAGCAGCTCCAATTGCCAAAAAAATTCTGGATTACTATCTACTGCAAGATTCTGAAATTAAGAATAAATGATTAGACATCTTTCCTAAATAAAGATATATAACTCGACGATAATCTTTTCATACTTTTAGTGCAACGACAAAACGCTTCTGCCCATGAGCTTTAACCAATAATTGTGCACTGCTAAGTGTGACTTTAACGAATTTACCACTGCGAATTTGGAGTTGGATTTCAATACCAGGATATCTAGTAAAATATTCTACTAATGATATTTCTGCGAAACCTTTTGTACCTTGTTTATTAGCTGTTACTAAATAAAACCACCGTTTGACCATTAAAATAACCGCCTGCTTTCTTGTCAAATACTTTGTGTATTGCAAAAATTTGCTTAGTTACTTTGGCTCGTTGCCTATCATCACTAGTTCACCTTTATACTATAGCGGTTATAAAACTATGCTAACATGTAAAAGTATGGGCCTGCGTGCCTAAACATCCATGATAACGCTGATAACATGTAACCACCTAAATCTGTTCAAATCTTGTCCAACATATTTGATTGGATATTCCCATTAAACAAAATTTTAACCACATGCGTTGAGCTTTAGATAGTTTATCTTTTGGGTTAATTTCTTGCTTTGGTTTAAATTTTCAACAAATTCATTTATTCATTGGTTTACTA
>JASFYV010000232.1:0-10507 GCA_045046925.1 Candidatus Marithrix sp.
AAGATTTTATAAAATCTTCAAATATTTGTAAAAAATCAACAGCTTTCATTTTGAACTTTTATATTCAAATTTAAATTTTGAATATTAGAATCTTATCAATTATTTGTCAGTTTAAAAAATGTAAAGACGGTCTTTACATCTCATTATTTTAGAAACACTGTGGTTATAGTACTTTTGACATTCATATATTGACTGTCAGTAAAATTAAGAACCATCAGAAAGTTTTAAAAATAAAACTATTCATACCAAGGAACTTCATTATCCTGTAGCCAGTTCAGGATATTAAAATGAGCACCATATAATAACCCATCGCATATATCTTCATCCCAATGGCAATCTTTTGAGTGTAACCACTTCAAGATTTCAAAGTTACCTCCATACACTGCACTATCGCATATCTTTTCGTTCCAAGGACATCCCTTTGAATGTAACCACTTTAACATCTCAAGGTTACCAGTCTCAGCAGCATATGTGCAGGAAAACTCATCAAAGGGACATCCTTTTTCATGTAACCACTTTAACATTTCAAAGTGTCCATTTAAAGCTGCAAAACTGCAAGTATGTTCATTCCAAGGACAGCCATTTTCGTGAGCATACTTTAAGATCTCAAAGTGACCGTTATATGCAGCAGCATCACAAGTGCTCTCATTCCAAGCACATCCGTTTTCACGAGCATACTTCAAGATCTCAAAGTGGCCGTTATATGCAGCAGCATCACAAGTGCTCTCATTCCAAGGGCAGTCATTTTCGTGAGCATACTTCACAATTTCAAAGTATCCACCACTAGCAGCGATGGCACAAACATAAATATGCCAAGCATAATTTTTATCCCGTAGCTGTTTTAAGCACTCAAGATGACCGTTCTTAGCAGCTCCTAAACAAGATTTACAGCTACCTTTAGCCAAGCATAACTGTTCATCTGATGTTTGTGAAGAGGTATTCATATCCAATATAATTATATTAGATATATTTGGTTATCTTTTGATTAATAATTATAAAATCATTTTTTATAACATGTACTACAAAACTTAGTTTTAAAAAAGTTTGATATATAAGTTTTACAACTTTGAAATCTTTTCATGTAACCACTTTGAGATCTCAGAATGACCACCATACAATGCACTATTGTATATCTTTTCACCCAAGGGACACCCTTTTGAGTGTAGCCATTTTAACATCTCAAGGTTACCAGTCTCAGCCGCATACGTGCATGAAAACTCATCCCAAGGACAGCCTCTGGAGTGTAACCACTTCAAGATCTCAAATTGTCCATTTAAAGCTGCAAAACTACAAGTATGCTCAGTCCAAGGACAGTCATTTTCATGAGCATACTTCAAAATCTCAAAGTGACCTCCATATGCCGCACTATCACAAGTACTTTCATCCCAAGGACAGCCGTTTTCATGGGCATACTTCACGATTTCAAAGTGACCATTGTCAGCTGCATTGGCACACACATAGATATGCCAACTATGATTTTGACTTCTTAGTTGTTTTAAGCAGTCTAGATGGCCGTTCTTAGCAGCTTCTAGACAAGATTTACAACAACCTTTAGATAAACATGACTGTTCGGTATTCATATTTAATAGAATTATATTAGATATATTTGGTCATGTTTTAATTATAAAATACATAATCATTTATTTTATAATCATGTGGTAAAGTTTAATTGCTTATTGATTGATCACTATATTACTATCTGCTAGTACTTTAGGATGAAGTAGATAAATTAACATGAAAACAAGGAATATACCAAATCCTATAATAAATAGTGTCCATAAACTTGAAGTTTTGAATGCTTGTTCTTGAGCTTCCAAAAGATCCTTCTCAAATTCTTGATAAGGATTAAAATTATTCTGATCAAAATTAACATCGATTTGATTGGGACCAGTAATACCTGGGTTTGTTTGAGTTTTAACCCCACCTCCACATCCTTCAGTGATCACTGTAGCATTACCTCCGATAGTTGAATTTTGTATATCCACTGTATCGTCGTCAATAATACAAGAACATGATCCACTAGGACAATTTCCACAAATCTGGTTAAAATTAAGCCCGCCTTTAATCTGAGCATTCACCAGATTAACAGAAACATTATCAATCAAGCATATATTTTGCTTACAATTGACAGGTTTTCCATTTAGTCCAGTAACAGGTATTACTGATACCCTATTACATACAGGAGTGCATTCTGGAGGAATATTGAATTTTCTTGAATAATCTAAATATTCAGCAGCAGGCAAGTGACACCCACACCATTTATTCAAATCTGGATTAAATGAAATTCTTTGAGCTGTTTTATCGTTACATGTTTTTTCAAGAGCATCTTGACATACAGAAGCGTACGGACAACATACATTATCATATAACAAATCTTGAAAAGGATTATATCCTTCAGTTCCTGGTAATGAACCAAGTACAAATCCTTGATCATTATATTTTTCTATAGCAGCACTCACTAATCTACTGGACCAAAAATGACCTTCAGCTGAAATATCATCCTCAACTAATGGTAGATTGCATACACCAGGAATTACTGGTGGAGCTGGACCACAGTTAGGTGGCTGCGCTGATATAAAAAGATTTCTCTGAATAAAATAAACACAGTTTCTTTTAGCACCATTATTAACCGACCATCTATCGAGCCATTCAGTGCTGTCTGGATCATCACCATCTAATTGTCCTAAGCAGTAATCAAATAATTGATCTCGACATCCATCACCTGAAATAGATCGATTATTCTTAGTTCCATTTTTACCATCAGAACATGTATTGTTTCTTTTGCTATCAGAAAAGCAGTCATTATTAATTTTAGTACAGTCATAATCTTTAAAACAGCACTCCAACGGCTTACCTGTAAATTTTAATCTTTTACAACTCATAGTTTTACCTCGTATTCCACAGCATCCATTACAGCACTGTTGAGCAATAAGTTGATAGTTGTTACAATCATTATACGCTGCGTCGCTCTCAGATTTAGGATCTCCCCATTCATCCGCATTACTCATATCCTTACAAAATCTACGCCTATAAGGATTTCCTCCAATGCCTTCTAACGTACAGAAGGACGGGAGATGCAAATCGGGCCATTCATCTCTACCGGGCCGATCTCCGAGGCTTGTATTACAAAGATTTTCAGTATCAGGTAAGCTATGCTTTCCACATCCTGTACCCATCGTGCTTATTTATTTAGTTTAATAATTTATTAAACTATTTACTTTACTATTTGGTTTTTAAAAATAATATAAAATGAACAGTTCAAGCTCTATATACTTAAGAAGTCGTCACCGTGAAGCTAGTAAAAAAGATCGAATTCTAGATGTTACTAATCTAGACAATAATGGCAATGGAACTAAAATAGTTCCAGAATCTACATTAACAAAAGATCATATAAAATCTAGTAAATATTACATTGCAAGCAAAAATCAATCTAATTTTGATAAAGCTTTTAATGTACTAAACACTGAGTCTTCCAGGGTGAAGACTCCAGTTCCTAGAAAACCCCTTCAACGTAAAACTCCATATATTCCGCCAGAAATAGTTGGAATTATCTTAAAGTATTTACCTCAAAAAGATCTACAAGAAATGACAAAAGTGTCTAGAAAATTTAAGAATTTAAGTAATTATGAAATTACAAAAGATAGAACAGTCATTGTTAGAAATCTCGATAGTGTTCCAGATCATATTAGATTAAAAATTAAGAAAATGAAATATACAGGTCCAGCTAGTAATATTTGTAGCTTATCTAAATTTCCTAACTTGGAATATTTAGAAGATGCTAGCGTCAATAATAATGATTTTATTATTGAAGCCAGTAGTTTAGGTTGTTTAGAAGTTGTTAAATTTCTTCATAAATTACCTTCTGTCAATTCTGAAGATTATAGTTATTCTGTTGTTATGGCATCTTATAACAACCATCTCGATGTAATTAAATATTTAGTGAGTCAACCAAATGTAGATCCATCAACTAATGATAATGAAGCTATTGAAGCTGCTGTCCGTAATGGTTATATTGATGTGGTAAAGTTTTTACGAACGTTACCTTCAGTTGTCAATGGTTTATGGTATGACGATATTATTATTCAAGCTGCTCAAGGGGGTCAAATAGAAATGGTAAAATATTTAATGGAAACGATGGATATTGCAATTAATAATAACGAAGCTTTCATTGATGCCAGTAGAAATGGAAAGTTATCCATGGTTAAGTTTCTAGCTGGTTTAGATGCTGTCAATGTGAATGCTCAAGAAAACGAAGCTATTGTTCAAGCTAGTGAAAATGGATATATTGATGTTGTTAAGTTTTTAATTAATCTTTTACCAAATTTACCAGATCAGTCATTAATTAATAGATCTATTTCTAGAGCAATGTATAGCGATGATGCAGAAGTAGTAAAATATTTATTTGGTTTTCTAGATGATCCAAATAAATACCTAACTAATAAATTTTTAGAAGAAGCTATTGATAGAAGAAATGTAGAAGTTATTAAATTTCTAACACCACTTTTAAATTCTGATTTTTAATCTTCTCAATATACGACACTAACTATTTACGTGGAAATAGTAACAGATCACTACAGTTAAATCTGTAGAGCAATAATTTAGTTAAAAGAGATTAAATTTATAAATAAACTAAAAAATTAAATCTCTTTTAATATTACTAAGATGAGCCAATTAACAGATACGCTTTTTAAACATCTAATTGATGATGATGTTTTCTTTAAATTAATTAAAGATTTTCAAGAAAGAGATATTGAAAGAATAGCTAAACAATTATATCATGATACCCACTCAAATACACCTGAAGAATATAAACGATGTTACCATTGTGATAAAAATAAACATGTAAGTTATTTTATTAAAGGTTGTAGACAAAGAAAGAATGTTAGAATACCATCTTATGAACTTATTCCCAATTATTGCACTGCATGTAGGGCTTATATGAACAAAAGTAATTATACCAAACATAGAAAAATAAATATATAATTATTTTAAAAAACTTTGTTATATAAAAGTTATAACAAAGATGACAACTATCACTAATTTATCAGAAACTACGTTAGGATTCTTTGCAGCTGCTTATTCTATTCTAGGACTTGAATCTGATATGATAATTGAAGATGCTTCTGGTAAAACATATCCAGTTGCTGATATTTATAAATATTTAGATTCTTCTATTATTTTATCATCAGTTTCTAAAGATAAGTTGAGGACTTCAACTGTAGTCATTAGTGACTACTCATGGTGGATTAAAAATAGTCTAATTCCTGATACTTATGATCAGATTAGATTTACAAATACTAAATTTTTACAAGGATTTATTACAATGTCTGATAATCTAGGTGTTGATTTTAGAAATTATACAGCTGGGTTGCCATTTAAAAATAATAAGGATGGGGAATTCGCAGAATATGTAATTCGTGGATATGATATCCCTTCTATATTTAAACTTGATTACAAGCCAGCAGAAGTTTTAGCGTATTATACTGGACTTAACGAATCAGATCCATGCGCATTAGATTTTGTCTAAAAACATATATAGATATATGTTTTTTAAAATATTCCAATTAGAATATATTGGTTTTTTAAAAGTTCTCTTAAGGAAGAATGCAATTACCAGGAATACTTGGAACAATTTGAGGCTTCATTCGTTTCTTGGTTTCAGATTCTGATGGTCGATCCATCATTACAAAGTCATCATCACCTTCATTAAGTAACTTAATTCCATACCACACGTTTCCAGCCATTGGACCCCATCGCTTAGTAAGCTCAGATTTAAGTTGTTTTCTATTGGGAGCTTTGGTATTTGGATTAACACTTCCAAACCATGATCTAAACTCAGCATATAAGGTTGTCAGAGTTAAACGAGATTGCTTAACCGGATCACCATTAGAATCTTTAACCAACTGAATACAATCATTAATAAACATACCATAGTCATCATTATTCTTCCAGTATTCATCATTAGCCATAGTAACGCTTAATGGGGATTCTAAACCTTCGTTAATATAATGAGGAAAATATTGTGTAGCAATCCACAAAAATGCTGGAGCTAAAGCAAATAATGTATTTTCGAATTTGGTATCCTTCTTAAATAATAGTTGCTTATTTTGTTCTTCTTCAGTTTCTGGTGGGTTATCAACCCACTTTGATTTATGAGGAAACAATGAACTACGTTGGACAACAGCCTTATCAGCATTGGCGATTGGAGGTACATCGTTACAAACTAAAATCAATTTAAAGGTCAAGATAATATCTTCATTTCCAGAATATAGCTGGCGACAATTAAAGCTATCACCACCAGTATATTTCTTGATAGCTCCTTTGTTAAAAGGAATATCATCTTCAGGTTCATCCATAAAAGCCACTCTTGTTGATTTAGCTCTAGCTAATTGTGGTGTAGCGTTACCAGAATTAGCAGATTTTTCAGATAACATACAAGCGTTAAACTTGATACAATAGTCTCCAAAAGCACGCTCATACAATTTTACAATCATAGATTTTGAATTATCTCCAGCTCCAGTCCAGATACCAAATATTTTATCACTGTTACGACCTTTAATACAAGATGCTGCGAATTTAAATACGTGGTGATACAAATCCTTGTCAGGATATACTTGACCAAACCAATGAAGACACTTCTTAACTGAAGGACTATCCCAAGTGAATT
Source organism: Candidatus Marithrix sp. (assembly GCA_045046925.1). Lineage (GTDB taxonomy): Bacteria > Pseudomonadota > Gammaproteobacteria > Beggiatoales > Beggiatoaceae > DRQV01. The sequence goes on from JASFYV010000232.1 coordinate 6,668, forward strand.
CATTCCTATAAACAATTCCAGTATTCATGGTAATAAAATCTTCAGGTTTTCCAACCCTAAACTTAATATTTTTATCAGTACATTCTAAGACTCCATTAATAACTCCCAACAGATTATAATCAGAGTTTAATAACTTGGTAAAATTGTCACGATTAAAATAAATCATAGCTTCAGAGTTGATACAGTTCTTAAATCCTGAATTTTTGAGCTTTTTGATTAAATTTCCCAATTTATCAATCGTGATTTCATTCTTAGCCTTAAAAAGTTCATCTGTTGATTGAAGACCCTTATCAACTAAAGTCTTTCTAATACGTTCAAACCTTCTAATAAAAGTATCATTGATCTTTTTCTTAAAAGATAAAGCTTGATTATCTTCAAACCAGTGATGATTATGATAACTAAACCAAGTTCCTTTACCTGTACTAGAAGATGCAAATACAAAATCTAACCAGAAACATCTATATAAGGCTATAGCTACATCCGTATGGGTGCAACTCATAGCCTCGTCCATACTTTTCAGACACCAATTATTATGCCATTTGCTATACTTATCAGGATTGTCGTCTCTAGCATACCAAGCCAAGGTTAGATGGGTTATATTAGTGCCATCAAATGAGTAGTATAGATTCTGACAAGTATCTGAAATACTAAGTCCTACTTTCAAGAAGTCAGGAATCTGACTATGACCAATAATAGAATTTTCGGTATATTTTATCCATGTTCTCATGCCCTTTTCATCCCCTTTATATGAGTTATACAACCCTTTACCAATATCCAACCAATGAATCTCATTCAAAAATCTAACTGTTGAAATCATGGTAATCATTGTCTCTGCTAATTCATAATCAGTTTCATCAACTCGTTTGAATTTACCCGATCCAAAGTCCTGAGTTTGAAAAGTAATATCAGATAATGATTTATGATTAATATTAGAGTTTCTAGAAGAAGTTCTTTTCATTCTAAGAACCTTATCCCAATACCCAGTTGATAAAAATAATGGCAACCAAAATTCTACATCATCATGCTCTTCAAAGAGATTTTCATCCATAGAACCTTGATCAATATCAAAATGCCTAAATACAAAGCACTCATCAACTGAAAAATTTTCAGGAGGGTATTCTTGTATTTGTTCAATATCAATATCTTTCCAAATACATTTCAACTCCAAAGTAGATTTACAAGGGTTATCATTACTACCATATAATGGAATAGGAGTATTAACATCCATTGAACTTAAGATTTCTTCCCAATCTCCAATTGGAGATCTATTCATTTTGGACATTATATTATCTTTTCTCAATAATTGAATCACCCTATCTCTAACCAAATTACTATTAGATCTGATATCAATTTTACTATAAGGAAATTGAATCATAACTTCAGTGTAATGATATTCGCTGTCATAATCAGTCCAAGAATCTGTAGATTCAAAAATACAAGCTACTAATTCTAATTTTTGTTCCTTTGGAGATTGAAAATCAAAGTACTCTTCAATTACTGTTTGATAAACATGACACAAATGATACAAAAATTCCACATCATAAAGAGTGGAAGTATCATCATAATCAAGTTGATACTTAAACGTAAATTTTCCAATAATCGGAGCGGTACTTCTGGGAGCTTCAGCTAAGCAGATGCTGTTTTGAGGCTCGGATTCAAAATTATTAGTACTAATTAATTCACAATATTTTTCCCAAAATGATGATTGGTTATCAAATGGAACAACCCATTTAGTTTTGGGACCATAATAAGTAAGATGGGTATAATTTTCGTCACTAGATTCGGTGGCAGTGTCTTGCAATAAATCCAATAATGAGGCATCCATCTTACTTTAAATATCAAATAATTATATTTTTATGAAAGTTGTTTCTATCAATCTGGAGTTTTATCAAATGACAAGTTCTTAAATTAATTCTTACTTTAAGAACGGTTTTGGTCAAACGAGTCTATAGAATTATTAAAAAATCATTTTTAATAATAATAACTATTTTTATTATATAATGTATTTTTATAATAAATACACATTAGTGGTGCTTAAAATGGGCACCTTTAAAATTAACAATTTCATCCGTATTAAAAATCACAGACATTGATCTTTGACTATTTTCAGGATTTAATAATGAATCATATCCAAGAGCCATAAATAATGTGTTTATAAATGGCTCATTTAATGGACGTAGAGATATAGTATCTTTAATATCACCCTTTTTATAATTCAAAAGGTATTTTCTAATTAATTCTAGTAACCAGTCTTCATCAACGACTCGTTCATTAAAAACTCGATAAAATACTATATTCCACAAAGTTGTAACTCCTGTTAAATCTACAGTCTCTAATAATTTTGAATTAATTAACAGTTTGTCAATTATTACATTTGAAGACATTGACGCAGATGTAATAGATTCTACATGAGCATAGTCTTGAATTATAAATGGATTTCCAAGTTCAAGATTATAAATAATTTGTTTATTACTAGTTTTATATGATTTAAAATTACCACTAGGTAAGTACAGCCCTTCGACACCACTAGGCCAAGCTGTTATTGTGGTTGTTTCTAAAGGTTTTTGTGAATTATCACTATAGACATAATTACTAGCTGTCAATTTTTTAGTATTCGATTTAGTAAAATGATAAATAGATGGATTATCTATTTCCAAACGTGGTCTATTATCAAGCCATTGATCACTTCTAATGTTCATTTTTAACGGTTCGATTGCATGTCCACCAGGATCTGTCAGTAAATAAATCTCATACCAAATCACCCCAGAAATAATCGATCGGTTCTGTATTTTAGCAATTAAAGTCGATCCTAGAATATCTTCACGATATTTTTTATTATATTCTACGTAGGCTAATCCTGTCTCTTGATCAGTCATTTTATAATAGAAATTTATAAAATATTACATTTATTATTATTGATTTTTGAAGGGTGTCTAAGATCACTTTTACTGGCTGCTAAATAATTATCTATTATAATTGGTAATTCTGGAAATATATTTGTATAATCATTTGATATATTAATATAATTATCAACGGTAAGATGACCTTTTTCTACCAAATATTTAATCATAGCTGGTATAGTTGCGATTGTTAATCTAACACGAAAATCATAATGTAAAGTCTTTTTTCTTCTTGAATATTCTGTTACTGATAATAATGTAATTAAAATAATATAATAGATATCTATTGTTGGTAGATATCTATCAATAATTTTATCTGAATATTTAAGTATTTGTTCTGGAGCTACTTTATCCATTTTAAATCTTAAAATTAATTAGAAAAAAAAATTTGTTATAAAAATGACTAGTTATTTATGGTTAAGATTATTAATAGCTAGTATAATAGGTTTTATTATATCTGCAATCTTATTTGCCGTTTTCAACACAGAAGGTGAAAATATTTGGTGGGTCTGGATAATTGTAGGATTTTCTACTATATTCTTCATATGGTCATTTGTTTTATATTTAATCCAGCGAAATAAATGTTATAGTTCCTGTGAAGAAAAACCAAAATGTGAGGAAAGATGTGAAGAAAAACCAAAATGTGAAGAAAGATTAATCCAGCCTGTCATAGTTCATCATAGAGAGTGTCCTCCTAGACATGTTGAAGTCTATGACCAGCCTGGAGATGTTATAGTCAATCATAAAAAATGCCCTCCTAAACATGTTGAAGTCTATGACCAACCTGGGGATGTTATTGTAGAACATAGAAAATGTCCCGACAAACACATTATTAAAGAAATACCTGGACAGACTATTGTTGAAGAACGAAGACATCCCGATCAACACATTGTTAGAGACGTACCTGGACAGACTATTGTTGAAGAACGAAGACATCCCG
>JASFYV010000233.1:0-5338 GCA_045046925.1 Candidatus Marithrix sp.
TATAAAAAAACTAAAACTAACCTCTGTTAAGGTTGTAAACATCATAATAAAATAAATAGGTGTAAAAAGCACCAGGAATATACCAAGAATACTGTCTTTGAATTTTAATGTTTCTGCTATTCTCCAAATAATAATAGCAGTGCTAAAGCCCATTAGTAAAGTATAGATTCTCATTCCATTTATCCCAAATTGGGAAAAAGGAGAACTTAGTATTGTAAACACGGGTTTGCCCCAGTGATTAAATAGCAGTTTAGGATATTTCCAACCCCAATGAGCAAACTTATAATGGGCAAAATTATCACCACCCCCAAAGCTGTTATGAGTTGAAAAAATAGTAATAACTCCAGCTATAAAAGCTAGTGATAGAAAAATAAAGACTATGTGGTTATAATTTTTGAATTTTATCATCAAAATAATAATTTACTGATATCCTCCTCCATTATATAACAATGAAATGCGAGAATAAATATTGTTATTTTGCAAACAAATTGTATTTTAGAATACAATAAATAGCTCTGACACCATCCTGCCAACCAATTTTTTTACCATCTTCATATGTACGACCGTAGTATGAAATACCCACTTCATAGATTCGAATCTTAGGAATTCTTGATATTTTGGCTGTTACTTCTGGCTCAAATCCAAAGCGCTGCTCCTTGAGAGAGAGTGATTTAATAATATCAGCTTTAAATAGTTTATAGCATGTTTCCATATCAGAAAGGTTTAAATTAGTAAACATATTTGATAAAAATGTAAGAAATTTATTACCAATTGAATGCCAGAAAAAAAGTATTCTATGTGGTCTCCCTCCCATAAAACGCGAACCGTACACTACATCTGCAAACCCATCTAACACTGGCTTTAGGAGCTTATTGAACTCTTCGGGATCATACTCTAAATCAGCATCTTGCACAATTAGAAAATCACCTGTAGCCTCCTTAATACCCCTATGTATGGCAGCACCTTTACCCATATTTTTAGGCTGCTCAAATAATAATATTGAAATCTCCTTATGACTTGAGATATATTTATTAATAACTTCCGAAGTACCATCGGTTGAAAAATCATTTATAATAACTATTTCCTTTTCCAAATCACCTATTAATCTTACTGCCAATACTTTGCTAAGTATTTGATGTATTGTGGATGCTTCGTTAAAGGCTGGAATAAGAATCGATAGCTTCTTGGACATTGATATATTTTTTATAATTGGCAAAAGTAAGAAGAAAAATGAGTAATTAAAATCCTAGACAAATTTCATTTTATCTATCGGAAGGTTCATACATTTCAATTGTTAAGTCATCAAAATAAAAGATGTAGGTAAATAAAGATATTGACCAAAGATATTCCAGATTATTGGATTATATAGGAGGGCTTATAACTCTAATACTAATGTTAGTTAACAAGAGAGTCGGAACTACTATTAGTGAATAGTTGTTGAATTTAACATAAATGAATTTGCTATTTTTTTCTAGGTGTAGATTCGATATCAATATTTATGGCAGCAAGAAGAAACTGAGTACCTAATATTAGAGGAAGTACAGAAAGCATTACTGTACCAGTAGGCGTTTCAACTCCAAGAAAAGAATTTTGAATCCATTTGAATATCCCATAAAAGATACCCCACAATAGCAATGGAAATCCTGTAAGAGTATAAACAGATACCATATTAAAATCGTAGATCAAATATTTAAAAAAGAATCTTTTAATGGCCCCTTTAATAAGTCTTGGGGGGAACTTTAACAATGTATTCCAAATACTTAAAGAACTATCTTCATTGCCATATCTAGCGGGAATTGACACATCACTAATTACAGTATTTTGAATATTTAGATTAATTAACATATCTGATTCAAAAAAATATCGTTTTGAAATATTATCAAGATTTAGTTTATTAACTGCTATATACGAAATTGCTGTAAAACCATTTGTGGGATCCATAATATTCCAATAACCCGAAGAAGCCTTTACCATAAAAGATAATGCACTATTTCCTAGTAGTCGCATACGGGGCATGGAACGCAATGCTTTAAAATCAACAAATCGATTGCCCTTTGAATACCCTGCCTCATTATTAGCAACAGGATCAATAAGATTACTTAAAAAGGTTGGATCCATCTGATTATCACTATCCATTTTTACAATTATCTGGGATCCAAGCTCAATAGCTTTTTTATAACCAGTAATAGTTGCGCCCCCAACTCCTTGATTTGTTTTATTAAAAAGCACAAGTATCTGCGATCTGTTTTTATACTGATCTTTAACAAAACTACCTGTATTATTTGGGCAACTATCATCAACTACAATAATGTGATCAACCCAATCAGGAATTCCATCAACAACTAACTGAATATGATTCAAAGCTTTATACGTAGGTATAACAATTGATATTTTATTTTCTTTATACATTAATAACTTAAATAAGATTAATACATATTATTTTGAAGGTTTATCTTCAGTTTCATCTTTATATTTATAGATTCCCTTTCTGGCTAACTTATAGTCAGGCTTACGAAGTTTTTCATAATATTTAACAGTAGGATGTACTTGCCAAAAAGAATCAAAATATGCTTCTTTGGTCATTGCCACCCAATGTATTGATCCTCCTTTGTATCTGAGATAATGCCACATACTTAACATTGCTGATAATACAAACAGAGTAATAAATATTATTTTCTTTTGCCTACTTACTTTAAGCACCCATGTTATAAAAGTAGCCAACCCTATCGAATAAATACCATATGAATCAATAAATGCCCTCAAACCAAAACTACCGCCATACCACCAATCCCACCATGATGAAATAATATACCAACTAATAAGAAAATAAACAGATACAGGCCAGAAAAGACCTTTGTTACTTTTATATAATAATCCAATACCAGCAATTGCAAAAAACATCACCGGGGTATAAATAAACAATCCCTTACGCCATGAAAACAACGTATTGTAAAATTGAGGATTCAAGAAATAGAAACCCTGGCTTTCGGGATATGAATAAAAAAAGTAACTACCTGCTACATATTTCCAATATAAGAACTGAGGTGACCATACGATAAAAAATAATACCAGTATTAACACAATTTGATACCACTTTGAAATAAAAAATAATATTCTTTTACTAAGATCATCCCATGTGGATACTTTCCATAAAACTAACAATACAACAACAATTATATTTGTTGGCCTTATCAATGATATAATACCAGCCAATAACCCTATAATAATTGAATATTTTAATGCTGATGTTTGAAGCCACTTGTCAGTAATGTATAAAAATATTGATATCAATGAAAAACTATAAATGTGAGACATGGGAGATTCTACCGTTACGTACCATAATAAATTTGTAGTTAGAATAATTGTTACGAGTGTAATTGCTACAACCAATGAAGAGAAATACTTTAGTAAAAATTTTCGTAGAAAAATGCTTCCAATAATTAAATAGAAAATACTACTCATTACTAAAGCAAATTTATATGGTGTGGAATAACCATCTGCTTTATAACCCAACTTTTGAGCTGAAGTATGGGCGACTAAAAAAAATGGCAAATACAAACTAGACATACCACAACTTGTAATAATAACAGTATTACCCGTTGGACTTCTTTTTCCATAAAAACCACCACCCAATTTTTCTTTCTTATTTTCTATTGATTGAAGACTAATATCACCATATATAAACGTTGCAGGCAGATAAGCATAATAAGAAAATATATCATGTATAATTACTCTTTTTTGATTATTCCAGTGTGAATAGCTGAAGTTAATATAGATTACCACAAACAGGGTAAATAATAATGCCCACAATGAAATATCAATATGTTTAGAGTTTAAAGATTTCATCTTTTAAAAATTATTAGTGCAAAACTAACAGAATAATTGTTTAATTATTAACATACAAAAGGTTAATCAATATTATTTTACTGTATTACAAGTTTTGTGGTCGATTGCATTAAACTGCTGGTAACTTTTATTACATATAACCCTTTTTGCAAACTAGATATATCAATATTTTGTTTATCAATTTTATGGTATTGTTCTTCAAATACCAAGTAACCACTAATATTGAATAATTGTATTATTGTATTATTATCTTTGTCAAGTTCTATTGTAAAATTATTAGTTGCAGGATTAGGGTATATCTTGCTTCTAAATGTATAAATCTCATCATTACCATCCGGCGACAGCTGATAATCAGTTAATTCACCAAAACATTCAATAATACTATCGTTTAAACAAATCAAATCATAATTGACTGACTTGTCTTGATTTACATTGATTATAACAAAATTATCTCCTACACCTTCACCCATACCGCTTCCAACTATTGTTATATTATCGTAAGAATCATACACAAAATCACTACTCCAACTGGCAGCTCCCATATCGCCAGCACAAAAAACAACCTGATTGGGTAATTGGTTAAAAAGGGGTTCAATATGTGACCAAAAGTTAGTTGGATTGTTTATTCCAAAAAATGAATTTGGTTTAAACGGTTGATAAATATTATTGTTCTCCCACCAAAGCAATTGATGAAAAAGCACAAAAATATTATCAACCGACTCATAATTACTATAAACAACATCTTCCAGAAAAGCCAACTGTGGCCCCAGTATACTCCAACCATCAATATTAGGATCGAGTATTATAAATAGGTCATTTTCGTAAATGAAGGAAAAATATGTTATACCATATCTACTCTCAAATAGTGGTCGGTTTTCCATATCATGGTTTCCAACAGCAAAATACACAGGCAAACCAAGAGAATCAATATCTGCATCAACTTCATCCCAATCTTGTGCAATAGGCTGTGGTCGTACAATATCACCGGTCAATACTCCAAATTTTATTTCTGTCCTGTTCTGGATATACCCAAACTTTTCTTTAAAAGGCGGATGAAGCCCAATATTATTAACACCGGGAGCACCATAAGTATGCCCAGCTATGAAAAACGAATATAAGCTAGCCCCTGTTTGTGCCTCAAGTACATTAATACACATTAATAATAGTAGCAAAATACTGTATTGAAAAATTTTCATTTTTGGACTAATTAATTTAAGTGTAATTAATATTATAACCAACAGTAACACTTTAAACGCTATTTCAGTACAAAATCATATCTTTGCATGAAAATGCTAAATTACAATAAACACCTACTAAATAAGTGATATTTATTAAAAAATATTTGAACTTAAAACAAGCCCTGTTGGCAGTATTATTTCTTGCAACATTGTACTCATGTGTTCAAGAAACTAATTTCCCCGTTGATAAAATACTTATTTGCGATGCTGAGCAATTAACAGTAAAAGGAGGTGAGTTTATTGCTGCTAACGAT
>JASFYV010000234.1:0-4475 GCA_045046925.1 Candidatus Marithrix sp.
AGAAGAAAGCATAAACAATGTATTAATTAGAATTTATATCGTGCAGAAAAGATCATTCTACCATTAATTGTATATGCATCAGTTTCTGTAAATCGATATCTTGCATCAGCTAAATCTACTACTCCATATTTAGCTCCTGTCATCATATATTCAATTCCAAAGTCCACTTTGCCTGATTTAATTACCACACGTGGTGAAACTCTGAATATTGATTTTATGTTTTCACCCCTAGTATATCCTATACTATAATAATCATCTGAAGCATTAACATTAGAAGAAAAACCACCAAACAGAGCAACTTCGATAGACTTACTATTATATGCCAAATCAGACCATATTGACATAGTGTTTATATTTGAATAACTATAATCATCAACAGTTAATGGATTCTCTGCAGCTCCGTAACCACCAATCATTACAAAGTTTGTTAAATTCTGTCCATAAATTCCTTCTACTTTAAAAGTAACAGGACCGAATGATAACTTAGTATTTACTGCTAGATTAAAGCTACCAATAGTTTCATTTGTTTTTATTGTATCACCAGTTACTAATCTTGGAGTTAACCACTTATATCCTGCTGTAAATGATGCAAACACATTCTCTGACTTAAATTTAAATTGAAACTGGGCATCAGGTAAACCGGAATTTCTTTGTGCCTCAGCAGGTCCCACACTTTTATGATAACCATGAACAAGTAAAGCTCCCATAATGGACATTGAGCTTCCTAATTTTGCCGTATATCTTACTTGTGGAGTACGATTTAGAACATGAAACGGAACTCCAGCACCCATCGATACCGTAGCAGGAAAACATTCAGGAACAAACATTGGATGCCATGTTTGCCCCATTAATAAATCCGCATTATCCCATTTTAATTTTAAAAAGCCATGACGAAGTCTAAACTGTCTGGTATCAGCTTGAGAAATTCCAAGAAAGTCTCCTTCTATTACACCAGTAACTTTAGCACCAAAAGCATCAGGTCCAACAGCAGTAAGTCGGGTCCTTGACTGTAAACCAAGCATATTTAGCTTAAAATTATTATTTATATCATCACCATTAATATCAAGATTTTCTGGTAGAGGATATAAATATACTTCACCATCACGTGTAGCTGCAGATTCATATGTATCAAAAAACATTTCATATCGAACATATCCACTTAGTGTTACACTCGTTTGTTCTGTTTCCTGAGAAATTAACAATCCCGGTAAAAACATTACCGGTAAAAAAAGAAGTAATAGTTTTTTCATAGTTTATGATTTATGTATTATTAAAAGTTATTAATGATTTCAAATTTTTAGAAGAAATCTGTTTAATTTACAAATTTCCTTCCACCATGGCAGACTGCACTTTATTTATAAGGTCTTTAATATTTATTGGTTTTGTAAGGTAATCGAAAGCACCTCTATCCATTGCATTTTTGATGCTCCAGGAATCTGCTTTAGCGGATATAATAATAACATTTACTGATGAAAGCTCTTTATGTAGTTTTAATTCTTCTAATATCTGAAACCCGTCCATACCAGGCATCATAATATCAAGCATTAATACCTGATAATTATCTTTAAGTAATAACTCTACAACAGTTTTTGGCTTATCGGTAGTTTTTACTTCAAAACCTTCATCAATTAGAATAGTTTGTATTAATAATAAATGTGTAGAAATATCATCAACAACCAAAATTTTACCGTGATTAGACATTATATAACTAATATATTAAAGGTTTACTGCTTCATTAACTATTATCAAAAAATAAGGCACTAAAATAGTATTTTTTAATTTAAGTTAAATTATACAAACCATATTTAACAGCATAAATGGCTAAGCTGGCTGTATTTTTACTTTCAGTTTTATTTAAAAGATTAGCGCGATGTCCTTCAACCGTTCTTTCACTAATATCTAATTCATTGGCAATCTCGTTGTTTGAGTAACCTTTGCAAATTAGTTGGAGAATTTCATTTTCTCTTTGCGTAATTTTAATTTTACATTTATGTGAAATAAAAGCCCCCATTACAAAATCTTTTTTCTTTTTAACTGATCCTATTATGCTTTTTTTTCCTTTAATATTTAAACCAGATCCCGATAATGTAAGCTGAGTAATATTCTGATCACCTCCTATTACCCTAAAATCTGTATGGATTTCTTTATGAACCCCTTTAAGTATACGGTCAATCTTATCAATAACAGAATGAATATCATCTTTATAAATTATATTTACAATATTCATTCCAATCAAATCTCTTTTTGAATATGTAACTAATTCACAAAATTTATTATTTACATAAGATAATATTCCATCTTGAATTATTAAAACCCCCTCTGCAGAATATTCCATTAAAGTATTAAACTTTTCATCTGCAACACCAATAATTTTTTCTTGTTTTTCTAATCTGATCTCTATTAATTTTAACAATTCATTTTGGCCAAATGGTTTTTCGATATAATCGTCGGCACCTAAATTCATTGCCGCTCGAACATTTTCACCGGAAGCTTTATTCATTATGAAAACAAATGGAATTATTGCCGTAGAATTTATTTGCAGCAGTGTATTAAATACCTCATAGCCACTCAAAGTTGAGGTTTCTGAAGCACACAAAATAATATCTGGCATAAATTCAAGTGCTTTCTGAATACCTGAGGTTCCTTCAGGTGTTTCAATTACATCAAAATTATTTTGCTTTAAGAAATTACTCGTCAGTTTTAAAATATTTATATCAGATTCAATAAGTAATACTTTCTTCATTATTATTTAACTAGTGAAATTTGCAACCGACTAAAGTTAATAATTTTACCCAACATTATTCTTTTTTAAATTTTTAAATTATATACAAATGCTTAATGTTAATTATATAAATAATTAATTTAAACATATTGTATAATAGATAATTATTCTTGTTAATTCGATCATGTTTTTGCATTTTCGCGCCGATTTCTTACAAACAATAATAATAAATTAAAAATCTGGAGAATAATTATAATGATTAGTGATTTAGAACAAGCCTATTCAGTTAGTATTAAAAGCATGAAAAAGTCCGTCATCCGCGAACTTCTTAAACTTACACAACGTCCGGATGTTATTTCTTTTGCAGGAGGATTACCTGCTCCTGAGACATTCCCAATTGAACAACTTAAAGAAATATCATGTGAAGTATTAGAAAACGATGGTGCTGCAGCTCTGCAATATGGAGCAACAGAGGGAGTTCTGGAGTTACGTCAAATATTAGTTGAGCGATATAAAAAACAAGGATTAAATCTCGAATTAGGTAATTTGGTAATAACCACCTCATCGCAACAAGGATTAGACTTGTTAGCTAAAATATTTATTAACCGAGGAGATAAAGTTATATGTGGCCTTCCTTCATATCTTGGTGGATTAGGTGCTTTTAGCTCATATGGAGGAGAGATGATTGGTATTAAATTCGATGAACATGGAATGAGAGCCGATTTACTTGAAGAAAAGCTCATTGAATTAAAATCGAAAAATATAAAGCCAAAATTTATTTATCTAATTCCTGATTTCCAAAACCCTGCTGGTATAACCATGCCTGAATCACGAAGATTAGAAATTATTGCTATAGCCAAAAAATTTGATATTCTTATTGCTGAGGATAGTCCATATCGTGAAATTCGCTTTGAAGGCAAGGCTCAAAAAACAATTTATGAATTAGATAATACAGGCCATGTAATATTACTTGGCACATTTTCCAAAATTTTTGTTCCCGGTTTTAGGATTGGTTGGGTTGTTGCTGATGAAAAAATAATTGACAAATTTGTAACTGCTAAACAATCAACCGATTTATGTACTCCAACTTTGAATCAAAAAATAGTGCATAAATACATAGAGAAAGGTTATTTCGATGAAAACCTGAAAGAAATTATAGTTCAATATCACCATAAGCGAGATAATATGCTAAAAGCATTTAATAAATATATGCCGAATGGAGTGAAATGGACTGTACCTGAAGGCGGACTTTTCTTATTCCTTACTTTACCAAATAAAATGGATGCCGACGTATTATTCCAAAAAGCAATTGATAATAATGTTGCTTTTGTATTAGGTACTGTTTTCCATTGCGACGGTAGCGGAAAAGATACAATAAGAATAAATTTTTCTTATATGCCAAAAGATAAAACCACAGAAGGAGTTAAACGGCTCGCTAAAGTTATTAAAGAAGAAATGGGTGTTTAGTAATTTGAAGAAGGGCTGTTTATACAGTCCTTTTTTTGTTATTACTCACTTCATATTATAGAGAATAGTTCCCTTGAATAAAGGGATTTCTTAATTCAAATGAACTACCTCGCCGCTAGCGGACGAGGTATCAACAAATGATTTCTTTTTAATTTCGCCCCGAGGGGTGGGGAATATGACCCTAGATCCCGATACGCTTCGCTTTCGGGATCAGTTCAACTTTATATTTTTTATTCGTTTGCAACTCTAAAAAATATAGTCTCACTGATTTAATGATTTAAAAAAT
>JASFYV010000235.1:0-22400 GCA_045046925.1 Candidatus Marithrix sp.
CAAATTGTATGGGATTATTTAAATTATAATTGCAATGAAGTTGATACTTTTTTAACAATTTTTAGAAATATTACGGATAGAACAAAGAATACAATACGTTCTTATGCTCAAAAAAATGGAAGTAAAGCAGTTGAAGATTTTGGTGCTGGGTATATTGATGGTTTGGTAAATATAATAAGTATTATTGCTAAATATTGTAATAATAAGTGTTCAGAACTTGGGAGAATTTCTGGGGAACTTTCTGCTGTTATTTTCTGTGCAACCTCGCAAGCAATTGGTAAAACATCGGTATTTAAGGGTATGGCAGATTTTCAAAATATTATTTGTGGAGAACCTTATCGTACTTCTTGTGAATCAAGATTTTATTCTCAAGCAGTTGCAGAATGTCCACATTATACTAGTAGTTCTGTTTTTGGATTGTATTATAGTGCTTCTTCAGGAGGATGTTGTTCTTATAACCCTGATAAAATTGATTGATTAAAAATAAAGACCAGGTAGGGTGGATAATGTCTTATCTTGACACCACTTTCTCTTAAATTCTGATTCTAACATTTTGAACAAGATTTAACGGATTAAAAGATGGGCAGGATTTTAAACCAAATGATTTTGATTTAATCATGTTTTATCCTTTAATCCGTTAAATCCTGTTCAAAAAATTTAGCCATGTAGGATCGGTGTAATGAAATAAAACCGACCAAATCCAAGCATAAACTTAAAGAGTTTAAATAATGATTCAAAATAAATTATACTGTATGATATTCATAAGTATAAATTTTATTTATAAGCATGAAAAGTTGGCATGGGCATAGTAAGTAGTTACGATTATTAAATCCTGGTCTTAAAACTAAATCCGCTCCATTAAATATTGCTTTAATTGTACCATCCATAAGATTAGGAGTAACTCTTTCTACACTAGGGAAATTCTCAGCTAAAGAGCAGCTTGAATCGCTATAACAAATAGCATTTCCCGATTCATTTAAAATACAAATTTCCCCTAATCGTCTCCTTACATATTGATTATTATTATCACATTTCAGGTTGCCATTTACCTTGATAATAAAATTCTAAAGGTTTGTAGTTAGTTTTATAATTCATCTTACGACAATCTTTAACCCAATAGCCTAAATAAAGCCAATTACGATTTAATTTTTGGCATTCCTCTATTTCCCATAAAATAGCAAAAACGCCTAAACTACGTTCAGAATAATCAGGGTCAAAAAAAGTATACACTGCTGACAAACCACTTTTAACATGATCAACAACTGCTACAGCTAACAACTTATCTGCTAATCTAAATTCATAAAAAATGGTTCTCGACCAGTAACTAGTTAAAAATCTTAAATAACTTTCCGGGGTATGTTCATCATTTTCTTGATGACGAGATTTAATATAACGACAATAAAGTTCAAAATGCTCTTCTTCAAACATTGGCGCTACCATAGATATGGTTAAATCCTGATTTTTTTTCCATATTCTTCTTTGACTACGACTAGGAGCAAAATTTTGTACTGGAACTCGCACTGATATACAAGCATCACAATCTTGGCAGTTAGGACGATAAATATACTCTCCACTACGCCTAAAACCATATTGAGAGAGTTCATCGTATTGAGATGTTATATTGGCAGAAAAATATGGATCTATAAACGTCAATGTTGATAGACAATTAGGTAAATAACTACATTTTTGAGGTAAGCTTGTCTGGCTATTCATTAACTGGGGCTTATTTGGAGTTCATTTTAAATTCCAAGCAATCAAAGTTTGAAAACTTAATATAAATTACTCCGCTAATTTTTTGGTCAAAATTGCAAATTCTTGTTTCATTTGTAAACTTTCAAATACTAATAAATCTGGTACTTGAATATTTAACAAAGTATCAAAAGATTTCTGACTAGTACGCAATAAATTAATTAGCTCTCCACTAACCCGAACAGTCCGATAAGTATTTTGAGCTATTTGTAAGTCTGATTCAGTTTTATTTTTAGCAATATTAACTTTATCTCGTTGTCTATTCAAATGTTTTTTATATACTTCTGCTGTTTGCAATGTCAACTTTTGAGCTCTAATATTAGCCATCAAATGTAAACGGTGATTTTTATCCACTTCCCCACTTAATAAATTTCTAGTTGTTTCATTAATTTTATTGATTTCATCAACTATTTGATATATTTTAGGCAAATATTTAACACTAATATTATTGGTAAAAGTAATTTGCATATGTAACAGGGTTTTTAATAAAACTGTATACATACCATAATAACGTTGACTAATTTCAATATCTTCACCACTATTCTTAGTGAGTATCATTAGTTGTTGGCTAATTTTTTTAACATTATCATATACAACACTGCTTTGAATAATATCATCTCCTACTATACTAGATAACAATACATCTAATTGCTCTTTACTAATGTGTAAACCACGTCCTGTAAGCTCTTGAGAAAATTTAGTTTTAAGTTCTTCAATTTGCTCATGGCGTTGTTGAATAAGTTCGGTCAACTGCTCAATTTTTTCTTCATAATCAGATACAGTAGTTTTCCATTTAGAACGAATTGGAGCACTTATTTGAGCTTGACGATACTTAGCAATAGTTTGTTTTAAACCACGAATATCTTCTTCAATATTACGAATTTGGTTTCTTATTGTGGAAGTTTCAGAAATACTTAGAATTTCAATCGCTTCATCAAGCAAGGAATTAATTCTCCCTTGATTATCTGTTTTATCTCTTCTTAACCAAGCTGAATCTGGCAAGGTTTCATTCTCTTCTTCAATATCTAATACCCTGTTTAAAGTTGGAGTGACTTTATCCCAAATTTCTGCAAATACTGGGTCTTTTCCAAAAATTTCCTCTTTATTTTCTTCAGTTGCTTGGGCTAGAGTTTCAACACTTTCGACACTACCATTCCACATATCAACGGTAAATTGTTTGGTTGCATCCCACCAAGAAGATGTTTCTGCTTTATTATCATTTTCTTCAGCATTGACATATGATACCAATAAAAACATTAGTAATAGGTGTTTAATATATTTCATAATTTACTACTCCATAATTACAATTTATGTTATGTATAATAATTATAAACTGTTTGTAAATAAATTGTTTAACTTTTAACTCTCACTTCTTTTTTTAAGAAAATAAATTATTACTTGGCAATAAGGTTTATATTTTCCATCTATATCTTTACTTTGATATTTTTCAATCATTTTTTTAATCTTTGAAATAGGCCAAGCTGATTTTTTACCCTTAACACTTGTAAGTTTATTTATAATTTCTTGTCTTATTATTTTTCTGTATGTAACCAATGTTTGCATATTTAAATTTAAAATTTCATTTAAATCTTTATCAATAACTGGATTATCTGAATATATCCTTCCATCTTTTCTATATTTTATTAATTTTTCACAATTTTTTATTTTATCGATTGGGTTAATAGTAAGTTCCTTTTCACCTTTATGGGTATCACAATGTTGTAAACGTAATGGTTTTCCTTCATTACCCATACAAGCACCTAATAAATTTTGATACTCTAACTCCAATTTAGGATTTTCTTGTCGATTCTTTTTTTGTGATTTATGATGCTCAATTTTCGTTTTCTCAGTATTTGGCTCAATACGTTGCATACAATAACAACAAATATAACCTTGTTCTTTTACTAGAGTAATACGTAAATCATCTTTTTCAGGATAATTGTCATACGTAGCAATAGTTTTTTTACGATGAATTGTCAATGAATTAGGTTCTTTACCTTTGTTAATTAGCTTCATATTTAAAAATCTTCAAATTCTAAATTAACACGGGCTTGAACAATAGCAATGTCATCTTCACCTAAATATTCAGATAAATCATCCAATATATTCTGTGCTTCTTCTTTTTTCTCTTCATCAAGTAATTCATAAAATTTATCAAGCACTTTTTGCGTTTTTTCAGGACGTTCTGTAACTCCCATTAAATCATATAAAATGGAATTATTATCCCTACCCAAAGTATTTGGTGTTATTTTTATTGGTTTAAAATCTTCTAAAATAGTTACATTTTTATGTGGTACAGTACCTAATATTAAAGGAGAATGTGTAGAAATAATAAACTGGCAATTTGGAAATATTTTCATCAAATTAGGAACAATTTTTCTTTGCCAACTTGGATGTAAATGTAAATCAATTTCGTCAATTAATATAACTCCATCTCCACGCAAAGGATTATCACTTTCTGGATTAGCAACTATTAACCGTCGAGCTAAATCAGCAACTAAGATTAACAACATCTTTTCACCAGCAGAAAGTTGGTTAATATTTAACTTAGTACCATTTTTATCTATACATAAATCACCTTGCGGATTATTTAGCCAAGTAACATGTAAATTATCAAAAGTATTATTTTTATCATTTAGAACTTTATATATAGCTTGCCGAATTATTTCATACTTGTTATTAGTTCCGATTTCTCTTTTAATGCTTTCTTGCCATTTAAACCAATTAAAGAAACGGTTAAAATCAAAAATTTCTTCATTAAAAGCAGATATATAAGCAGCAAGTGGATCATTTTCTAATTTTATATCTGAAAACTCTACATTCCCAACTTGTGCGTTATAAGCAGGATAATAAATAAATAATGGTATATATTGTTTTTCATTAAGTAATTTCTTCATTATTTCTTCAAATTCATTCACACCAACTGATGTCTTATCTGTTATCGTTAGTGAACAATTATTATTATCAATATATGAATCAATACTTATGGTTGGAATATCATTTAATAGTTTATAATTTAAATATTTTTGTCTATTGATAAATGGAATATTTTCTCTATTAGCAAAAGTTCCGCTAGCAGGGTCTCTTGACAATGAAACATTTAAGGTAAAAACTATATCAAACAAAAAAGCAATACTAGATAATATTGTAGTCTTCCCACTGCCATTATTCCCAATCAAAACCGTTAATTTATCATGGAAATCTAGCTCAAAATCTTTAAAACCACCTACATTATCAAGTTTTAATTTAGTTATTTTGGTAGTCATATTCACCACTAATCAATTCTAAAGCCTTTTGTTGAATGGCTGCTTTATTTATTTTGGTAGCTAATTGTTCAGCTAAATATTGGCCTTCAAATGCCTCCAAAGAAGCTTGGGTCAAAGCTGAAGGAAAAGCTTCTTCAATAGACTCGGTTAATTCATCTACCGATAGATAAAAACTACCTGATTTTCTACGTTTATTAATTCTTGAAATTCTTCTGGCTGACTCTCGAATCGAAGCATCCCATGAACGAGTAGTTCTTTTTTCAGCATCTTGTTTAATCAGATGGAGTAATAAAATAATAAGAAAACTATCAATTTTTTCAATTTTGTCTTCCCTACTCATTCCCTCCATCTCTCCTAACAGAGTAATCGCATCACCATAACGTTGCTGTTCAATTGCCTGACGTAAATCGATTAATTCTTCCATAATGCTTATCGTTAAAATATTTAATCAAAAAAAAATTGACAGTTTATCAATAATTATCATGCAATTCTTTTAACTTGTGCATCACAATTTTCTTTCATATAAACAACAAAAGGTTCTTTCTCAATTTCTTTGTTCATATAACGTTGATGTTCTTCTTGTACTTTTTGTTGCTGCATTGCTGGAGTTTTAGCTTCTTCTATACGAACATGTATAGTTTGCGGAGTATCATAATGCTTTTCTAATGACTGTTCTAAACTTTGTTTTCTGTTTGCTGTTAATGTTATTTTATATTGGGGGTGCAAACTTAAATGCCAAGAATTTCCTTCATGCTTTTTTAATTCACAATTATTAGCTAACTCCCTAGTTCCACCAGTTAATTTCAAAGTTTGGAGGATATTACCCCATTCACCACCACTAACTTTAGTTGGCAATGTTGGCAATGTTGGCAATGTTGGCAATGGTGTGGGAGTTGGT
This sequence comes from Candidatus Marithrix sp., assembly GCA_045046925.1. Classification (GTDB taxonomy): domain Bacteria; phylum Pseudomonadota; class Gammaproteobacteria; order Beggiatoales; family Beggiatoaceae; genus DRQV01. Next base: position 5,914 of record JASFYV010000235.1, read on the forward strand.
TTATTAATGGCTGGTTTATTAATAATCGGTTTAGAAGTTTGAATTGGAACTTGAGTTGCAGGCCTAAATGTTAACATGCGTAACATAACCATCTCAAAACCACCACGAGGTTCTGGTGATAATGGCAAATCTCGTTTACCAATTAAGCCTATCTGATAAAACAATTGCACATCTTCAGGGGACATCTGGTTAGCCAATTTTAAAATTAATTCACTTTCTGGCTGATTTTTATCAATAGTTTCTGGTACTATTTGGACTAAAGCAATCTGCTGTAATAAAGATAAAATTTCACTTAAAACAGTAATAAAATCAGGATTTTGTTCTGCCAAATTAGCAATTTGTTGTAATAGGTTAACTGGATCATTGGCTGCTAATAAAGTCACCAATTCTAGTACCAAACTTTGGTCTAAACTACCCAACATTCCATTTACATCAGTAGTAGATAATTTACCTGCCCCATAAGCAATCGCTTGATCTAGCAAACTCAAAGCATCTCGTAAACTTCCATCAGCAGCTTGGGCTAATAGACGTAATGCTGGTTTTTCATGTTCGACGTTTTCTTCAGTAATAATTTTATCTAGATGTTGGACAATTTGTTCGAGAGGAATTCGTTTAAGATTAAATTGTAAACAACGTGATAGGACTGTGGGAGGTAATTTTTGTGGGTCAGTAGTGGCAAGTAAAAATTTTACATGCGAAGGTGGTTCTTCCAAAGTTTTTAATAGAGCATTAAAACTATGGGTGGACAACATATGAACTTCATCAATCAAATAGACTTTATAACGGCCTCTACTTGGAGCGTATTGTACGTTATCCAATAAATCTCGAGTATCTTCTACTTTGGTACGAGATGCTGCATCAACTTCTATTAAATCAATAAATCGTCCGCTATCTATTTCACAACAAGTTGAACATTGTCCGCATGGGTATGCTGATACACCTTGTTCACAATTTAATGATTTAGCTAGGATTCTAGCAATTGTAGTTTTACCTACTCCTCGAGTACCAGTGAATAAGTAAGCATGATGTAAGCGATCATTATCTAAAGCATTAGTTAAAGCTCTTAAAACATGAGCTTGCCCTACCATTTCTGGGAAATTATGTGGTCGCCATTTACGAGCTAGAACTTGATAAGCCATATTATTATCTTAAATGACTAGGAAGAAGGGAAAGCTATAAACTTTCAAAATTTATGAGGGTGGCAATCAATACCAGCCACACCCCGGCACCCACATCCATTGCTGCCGTTGCTTCCTTCCGGATCTGGCGGAGTTCACAATTTTGTGTTGCGAGGGGACCGATATTAACTACCATAGTTGGCGGAGAGGGAGGGATTCGAACCCTCGGTACGTCATTAACGCACACACGATTTCCAATCGTGCTCCTTCGACCGCTCGGACACCTCTCCATCCTTCAAACAGTAAACAATATCAACATTCTAACAAAAAAAAAGAGATATGTCCAGTTTTATTTATAAATTACACTCTAGTTTTTAGAATATTTTCACAAAAGTCAAGTATATGATATGGCCTTCTGGCCGATCTTTAGCAGCAAATTCCCATTGGCTTTTAAAAAAAAATACTGATTTTAGTGAAGGAATAAACCATTTAATTTCTGGACCAATTGCAAAAACTTGATCATGAATATTTTTGTCCCATGTTAGATCAATACCACTGTCATCAGTCACTTGCCATTGTGCATAACCACTTATTCCTAAGTCTAAACCTGGTGCTATTGTTTTAGCAAGTCCCCATTCAAAATGAAAATCATTGCCAGGTTTTATATCTTGACTAGCTTTTTTACTATGAATTTCGTAACGTGCTAAAATAGAACCTGACCAAGCTTTACTTTCATCAAAATAATAAGTTCCACCAAATGTTAGCATGCCAGTCCAAAAATCTTTGCCAGGTGATGCTAATTCATCATGATCAGCAGTAGGCAAATATACTCCTGCTCCAAAAGAAGCGTCATAACGAGCTTTGCTCCATCTTAGCAATAATGGGCCAACATAAATATCGCCTAGATCAAATCTTTCATCTTCAAGCCCACGAACTTTAATATTGGTATTAATTAATGGAAATAGCATGTTCATACCATAGTTTGCACCTAAAATCTTATGGTCAGTCATCCAAACAAATCTATTTACCATTGCATAAACATTAATATCAAATCCAACATCTAACTTATTTCCATGTTCATCCATTGAATCATCGGCATTGTAAAAAGCGTTGTACATGAGGTAATAAAACCCGGGTGCTGGAAGACTGCCTGCTTTAATTCCTGTTGAACCATTAACATAATGGCCAGTTTCACCAGCATAAACTGAACTTACCATTAAACCCCAAATAAAACAGATTTTAAATCCTAATAATTTCATCTTTTCCTGTTAGAAAAACTTAAATCCAATCCAGTAAATCTAATGGTTGTTGTAAAATACCATTTGCTCCCCATTGTTCTGGAATATCAGTAGTTGCAAGATAGCCATATGCTGCCACTAAAGTTTGCATTCCAGCTCTTTGGCCAGCCTCAATATCACGTTCAGCATCTCCCACATAAATACAATTTTTTGGGATAGTATCTAATAATTTGCAAGCATGTAATAATGGTGCTGGATGCGGTTTATTTTGTGACAAAGTATCACCACTAACATTACAGGCACTGCGATTAGCTAATTCCAACTTTTGCAATAAAGGGTCAGTTAACCAAGCTGGTTTATTAGTTACAATTCCCCATTTTAAACCTTTATTTTCTAAACTAGTTAAAACTGTTTCCATATCGGGGAAAAAAATTGTTTTATCAGCAATATGAGAAAAGTAAATAGCTAAAAACCGTTTATGAATTATATCTACTTCTGTCTCATTATCTAAAAAATTAAAACCTTTTCTAATCATAGTTTTGCCACCATGTGAAACCCAAGGTCGAATTTGCTCAAGTGGTAATGGTTTTCGTTGTTGTTCAATTAATACTTGATTCAGTGCGAAAGCTAAATCTGGAGCGGTATCCAACAAAGTTCCATCTAAGTCAAAAAGTATGGTATCTATATTCATTTAATACTATGGATTAGGTAGTTAACAGAAACATCATTGCCTAAAGAATACTGTTTGCTGATAGGATTATACGTCATTCCGGTAATATCATTTACTTCACCACCAGCATCTACTATCCAATTTACTAGTTCGGCTGGACGAATGAATTTAGCGTGATCATGAGTTCCTCTAGGTAACAATCGCAAAATATACTCAGCTCCAATAATAGCAAATAAGTATGATTTAGGATTACGATTGATAGTAGAAAAAAATGCTTGACCACCTGGTTTTAGCAATTTATAACAAGCTGTAACAACTGAAGCTGGGTCTGGGACATGCTCTAACATTTCCATACAGGTTATTACATCAAAACTATTGGGAGATTCTATTGCTAATTGTTCTATTGTAATCTGGCGGTAATCAACTTTTAATCCAACTTCATGTAGATGTAACTTTGCTACACTAAGAGGAGTTTCACTCATATCAATTCCAATCACCTCAGCTCCAGCTTGAGCCATACTTTCAGCTAGAATTCCACCACCACAGCCTACATCTAATATCTTCTTATTAGCTAAACTTTCTACATATTGCTCAATATAGCCTAGACGTAATGGATTAATATCATGTAAAGGTTTAAATTCACTGTCAGGGTCCCACCAACGGGAGGCTAAAGCACTAAATTTATCTAATTCCTGTTGATCAACATTGGCATTCATGGAATATCCTTGTTCTAAGGTTACGTGGTATTTATAGTAATTCTTAATTCTTAATTAAATTCAAAATAAATTACTTATATTGTTGTAATCTATCCAGTTGGGGAAATACTATATTTTGGTAAATCTATTATTTATCAATTCTGGGTGGATAGGCTAAAGTAAAATCTTCATATTCAATCGTTAAGTTGGGATTGTAATAAGGATCATTAGCTAAAGTTGCTTTCCACTGGGATTGCATATAATTTAACTCATGACGTAATCGTAAATATTTCTTCAACGTATTGTCTGAGCCACGGCTGGCAGATTCAAGATGATATAATTCGGCATACGGAGTCCACAATATTCGATAGCCTAGCTTACCAATTCGTAAACATAAATCCACATCATTAAATGCTACTTTGAGGTGTTTTTCATTTAATCCACCAACCTCGTTAAATATCTTACGTCGCATTATAAGACAAGCTGCTGTTACTGCGGAGTAATTTTGGATTAAAAATGGTCGCCAATGATAGCCTGGTGCTTCTTTTGCTAAAAACTTAAAATTATGACCAGCCATCCCACCCAAACCAACGATAACTCCAGCATGTTGGATAGTATCATTCGCATAGTAAAGTTTAGCTCCTACTGCTCCAATTTCTGGTCGTAACGCATGGCTAACCATTTCTGTTAACCAACCTGAATTTATAACTTCCAAATCATTGTTTATTAAGCCAATAACTTCTCCCTTTGCATGGGAAACTCCAATATTATTTAATTGAGAATAATTAAAAGGAGCTTTGTGTTGAATAATGGTTACTCGTTGATCTTGTTTTATTTTGTTAAAGTAGTCTAAAGTTTCTGCTTCCTCACTACCATTATCCATGATAATAATTTCAATATTTTTATAGTCTGTTTGTTCTAAAATTCCAGTTACTGTGCCACGTAATAGCTTTAATTTATCACGAGTTGGAATAATCAAACTTACTAATGGATGCTCTTGAGGCAAAGGATAAATAACTCTAGTATGTCCACCAACTACTTTTTCAATTTTAACTTGCTGCTGTAATCTATCAAAATGCTCTTGTAAGATTTGACAATTGTTATTAACAACCTTTGCTTTCTTTTCATGGAATAAAATCTGTGGAATATGTAGAATTGTTTGGCTATTAATTCGTTCAATAAAACGTAAACTTAAGTCATAAGAATTTTGAAAATTATCAATTTCATTTATTATTGAGCTTCGATATACTGCTAAATTGTTGATATAATTTTGAGAATAAAATAAGTCGGGATTCCAATCTGGTTTAAAATAAGGATCGTAACGTTTTCCATTATTATCCAGTTTATCTTCATCAGTGTATAACAGATTAACATCAGGATTTTTATTAATAAATTCAACTATTTTATATAAGGCATGACTTGGTAATTGATCTTCAGAATCCAGAATAATAACAAAATCACCAGTAGCAATGGTTACTGCTGTTCTTAAATTTCCATCTGTCCTTTTAATTCTTTTATCTGCAAGTAAATTATCTGATAATTCTTCTGCTTGAATTACCAATAATTCCCAGTTAGGATAAATCTGTTTAACTATTGAGTTGATTCCACTTCCATTACCAGCTATGCACATTAAAATTGAAATGGTTGGACTATACGATAATTTATCCAGAAAATAATCTGCTGAATTAATAGTATCAAACTGCTTAATCCATAAAGCATATTCTCTGGTATCATGCCAAGGAGTATAAGGTTGTAATTTTGATTGTTGCCGAGTTTGAAAATAGTTAATTTTCCAAGCTTCAAAACTATCTAAGGTTTTATTAATATGATCTCTAGCGGTTATCCCACCAGCTCGACCTAATAATTTCAAAATTATTTGAGCAATGAAATTACCAATTTGCCACGTAACAGAATGATAAACAGCCAAAGTATCTTGTTGTAAGCTCTGTGTCCATTGAATCAACTTATTAACATCTTGAGTGCGTTCATTAAGCTGTTGCTGCAAATCAGTAATTCCTGTTTTTAATTTGGCAATTTCAGCTTTTGCTGTAGACAACTGTTCTTGAGAGTTATTCAATTTATTATGCGTAAGTTCTAAATAAAAATTAAGAAAATGCTATAGATTATTTACAAATTGATGCTAAAGCTAAATTTTTCTCTGAATTATTAAAGATAATTATGGTTTGTTCATTATCTTTAGGCAAATAACGTGCAGCTTGATAATCGTAAGGGGTTTGTGAACTACCATTGATTTTTCGAGCTATAAAACTACTACCTCGCATACTACATGGTTTCTGCATTAAATTACTAGCTTCCACAACATCATCTGGTAATAATACTAAAAATCCTTCCATATCAATATCAAGAGATTCTATATTAACCTTGCCATCCAAACCTAATTTAGAAGAAGCACTGATTAAACTATTTGGCGAGGTAATAAATTGTTCAGTTTTAATATTAATATTACCACCATGTCCAGCATCAGCCTGAGCTTTGATTTTACCATTATTTAGGATAATAAAAAGAGGGTTTTTAATTGTAATATTGCCACTATTACCAATACCATCTCTTACACTAGTAGTAATTTGGCCATCTTGTAAATATACCAAATCTGTAGTGGTTATTTCAATATTCCCGCCCCCAGAATTTGCTGCTGAAGTACCGATTTCACCCTCATTAATTAGATTAATTGTATCGGCATTTATTATTATATCGCCGGCATTACCACCAATCTCATCTGTAACTAACGAACTGCTTGAAATACCACTAGGAAAATATCGGCCCCAAAAATTACTAAATGCCTTTCCAGAAGCTGTTAATTTATTTGTCTTAACTTTTATAAGACCAGCATTTCCTAATCCTACAGAAGCAGTACTAATTTGTCCCCCATCTGAGAGATTTATTGCTTTAGCTTCAACATTAATGGTGCCACCATCGCCGGTATTATAGGTAGGATCAATTACGATTAAAGGAGAAGTACTAGCAAGAATACTACTCATTAACCCAGCTTCATCTTTTCCAGAAATAGTTAAAGTATCCTTGATCTTGACAGTTACATCACCACTTTTTGCAGAGCTAAAAGTACCACTAATAATTTGTCCCCCGTTAATAATAGTAATATCATGTGCCTCTATTGTTATATCCCCACCCTGACCGGTACCAAGAGTAGAACTGGAGAATACACTAGATGTCAATATTTCAGGAAGAAATTTTCCCGAAAATATTAATGTATCAGTTACTTTAATGGAAATTGAGCCCGCATTACCAGAACTAACTCCACCGGTAAATAATACTGCTCCATTACTTAAAGAGAATTGATCGGCAAATAAATTTATCTCTCCTCCATGTCCAGCACCAAATGAACTAGACGAAATATAAGAGTAATTTTCTTTACCATCTAATATCAGATTACTTGCTTGAATATCCACTATTCCAGCATTTTGACCACCAAATGTATCAACCGTAATATCACTATTAATTAATTTTAATAGTCCAGCCCGAATAAAAATATCACCTCCACCAATACCAGAGGTTGTTATTTTACTATGATCGATTATAAAATCACCAGTTTTAGCATTAATATCCAAACCTAATTCTGTAAGATGGACATCACCTTTAGATGCAATACTGGCAAAATTGAGTCGACCATTTGGAGCAGTGATTTCAGTAGTAAAGTTTTTTGAAATTATTGGCACTTGACCAGAGATAGATAATACCTCACCTTTCATGATTAAATCGCCACCAATCAATGATAAAGTCTTGCCTTCAACAACAGATAGAGTACTATCTTGCAGCGTAATAGCAGCAGGATTATTGGTTAAAAAACCAAATGTATGAACTGGTGCAACCGTCAAAATACTGTTTTCAGGAATGTGAACATCAAATCGCCCAGTATCCTCTAAGCGCAGATAATCTGCGGTGCTGGCATGAAAAGAACCAGATATATCTAATTTAGCACTGGGACCAAACATGATTCCATGCGGATTGAGAAAATAAAAATCAGCGTTAGAAATAGCGGAACGTATGATGCCATCGATATTTGATAACCGTCCACCAGTAACTCTACTGATTATATTATTAATATTACTGGGGCCATAGAAAGTAGCTATTTCACCTTTGTTTATATCAAACTGATTGAAACTATGAAATAAATTACCGCCATGTTGTTGACCTAAATTAGCTTCTATCGCAAAATTTGGCCCAATTAGTTCTATTTGTGGACCCAATGTACCATCTAAAATTATTTCAGCAGAAACTACTGATATAAATATAAATGATAAAGGGATTGTTTTATAGTATAAAGTCATTTTTGTACCTCTAATTTAAATTTTGATAAAACCTGCTATGATTATTGCATGATAGTGAAATAAAATATTGGGTTATAGATAAGATTCATATAAGACAGTACTATAATAAAAAATATTTTATTTCGAAATCAATGTATTAAATTTTTAAAATAGTACAAAAATATAAGAATGTTACTATACACTATCGCTAATTTACCTGTTACACAAAATTTACCAGAGCAAATATCTATGATTAGTTACCCTTTATCCTCTCCACAGCGAGAAATTTGGCTTGAACAAATGTTTTATCCTGATATACCGCTATACAATATTGGTGGCTATGCCCATATAAAAGGCTCAGTCGATCCGGTTATATTTGAAAAAGCACTTCAGCAAGTTATTCAACAAAATGATACACTACGTATAATTATCCAAGCGGGTCAAGAGTTACCGACTCAAACTTTTTTAGAACAAGTTGATTTTAAATTAAATTTTCAAGATTTTTCAGTAAAAAATAATCCCCATCAAGATGCCATTGACTGGATGAAGCAAGAGTTTTTTCAATCATTTCAATTATATGATGAGTTACTATTTCAATTTGCTTTATGTAAAATAGCTGATAATTGTTATTACTGGTTTAACAAATATCATCATATTATTACTGATGGTTGGGGCATTGCTTTAACTGTTCAACGTGTAGCTACTAGATATAATTCTATTGATAAGGTGCAAAAATCTTATCCTTATTTAAATTTTGTTAAAGATGATGTTGAATACTTAAATTCTCCTAAATTCACACAACATCAACAATACTGGCAAAAAAAATGTGCAAATTTACCTGAGCCATTCCTAATACATCGTCATATTAATCAGCAACTTAAGAACATATCAAGCCAATGTTCAACTCTATTAATTAAACGTACATTTTACAATCAAATTCTTGCTTTTGCGAAAACACATAATGTTTCAATCTTTAACGTTATTTTAGGTGTCTTCTATTGTTATTTTGTTAGAGCATACAATCAAGACAATTTTTCTATTTTTTTACCCACACTAAATAGGAAGAATGTTAATTTTAAAAAAACGATAGGTATGTTTGCAACTGCTAGTCCAGCTTGGTTTCGTTTCGGTACTGATTTAAGTTTTACTAAACTTATTCAACTTATTAGTAAAGAACTAAAACAAGATTATAAGAATCAAAGATTCCCCTTTTACAAAATAAAACAAATTGTTGGATTACATGCTAAAGATCGTAAACAATTATTTGATATTCAATTATCTTATGAAAAACATGATTATGAGGTTTATTTTAATGATAGTCCGGTTGAAGCCATACCTTTTCTTCATGATTTTGACCAAAAAGCTTTAGCCATATTTATTCGTGAATTTTATGCTAATCAAGATGTTAAAATAGATTTTAGTTATAACCTTGCAGTATTTGATGCAGAAGAAATTGAGTTTATAAAATCACGTTTTGAATTTTTATTAACAGAAGTTATTTTGAAACCCGAGATTCCAATTCGGGAATTACAAATAATGTCTGATGTGGAATTAAATAAAATCTTAGTTGAATTCAACAACACAACAATCAATTACCCAAATGATAAAACAATAGTTGATTTATTTGAAAAGCAGGTTGCTAAAACCCCAGAAAATATTGCTGTTATATTTGAAGAACAAAAATTAACTTACAAGGAATTAAATAATAAATCCAATCAACTATCTCATCACTTACAAACTTTAGGAATAAAATCAGAAGTATTAGTTGGTATTTGTGTTGAACGTTCTCTGGAAATGATAATTGGGTTGCTAGGTATTCTGAAAGCTGGAGGAGCTTATTTACCGCTTGATCCAACTTACCCAACGGAACGTTTGACTTTTATGTTAGAAGATGCACAAGTGCCGGTATTATTGACTCAATCCAAGATAAAACTACCGAAAATTCAAGCACAGGTTGTTTATTTAGATGAAGAAAAATTATCCCAATATAGTTCTGAGAATGTGATTAGTAGAGTAAAACCGGAGAATTTAGCTTATGTGATTTACACTTCTGGTTCTACTGGTCGTCCTAAAGGGGTACAAATTACTCATTCCTCGCTAATCAATTTTTTAATTTCTATGCGTCAGCAACCAGGTATATCTTCTGATGATGTATTATTAGCCGTTACAACACTTTCTTTTGATATTGCAGCATTAGAAATTTATTTACCTTTGATTGTAGGAGCAAGAATAGTATTAGTTAATAGTGAAGGTGCAAGTGATGGATTAAAATTATTAGATAAATTAGATGATATTACCATTATGCAAGCTACTCCAGCAACATGGCGTTTATTAATAAACAATGACTGGAAAGATAGCCCTAAATTAAAAATTCTTTGTGGTGGAGAGGCATTATCTGGCGAATTAGCAACTCAAATATTGGAAAAAAGTCAAACATTATGGAATGTATACGGTCCTACAGAAACAACCATTTGGTCAACTATTATTCAACTTACAAAAGTTGGGTCAAATATTAATTCCATAGGTAAACCCATAGCTAACACCAAAATATACATTTTAGATAAATATTTACATCCAGTCCCCATCGGAGTATCTGGAGAACTACACATTGGAGGAGCAGGTTTAGCTCGCGGTTATCTTAATCGTCCCGAATTGACTGCGGAAAAATTCATTAAGAACCCTTTTAGTGAAGACCCTACCTCTCGTATCTATAAAACCGGAGATTTAGCTCGTTATCTACCAGACGGTAATATTGAGTATTTAGGACGTATAGATAATCAAGTTAAAATTCGTGGATTTCGGATTGAATTGGGAGAGATAGAATCGGTTTTAGGGCAACATCACAATATATTGGAAGTAGCAGTTATTGCTAAAACTGAACCATCTGGCAACAAATGTCTTAAAGCCTATATTATATCTAACTTATCATTGGAACGAATACCCTATCAAAGTGATTGCTTAGTTGCAATTGAAAATAATATTTTTAACTTAACAACCAAAGATATATCTTATAATGGAGTATCCATAGTTGGGAAATGTTTTAGTAAAAAAGAAACCTTACGCTTTAAATTACCAGACCGAACCGACTGGGTAACCGGACAAGCAATATGGTGTAAAGACAAGCAAACTGGGATTCAATTACAACTCAATGCTACAGAACAATCTACCTTTAAAAAGATTTGTGATGAGCTAGATAAAGAACAAGGTTTATCAGCTGCTTTACAACGTACTTTGGCTGGTGATATACGCCAATACTTGCAGAAAAAATTACCTAGCTATATGATTCCATCTGCATTTATAATATTGGATACCATGCCACTAACACCAAATGGTAAAGTAGACCGACAAGTTTTATCCAAGTTATCAGAAGATGAATATCAACAGTCAACTAAAACATTCACCCCTCCTCGCACTCAGGAAGAAGAACTACTAGCTAATATTTGGATGGAAGTATTAGGGGTTAAACAAGTAGGCATTCATGATGATTTCTTTGAATTGGGTGGCCATTCATTGCTTGCTACTCAAGTTATGTCAAGGATACGGGACACATTCAATATTGAATTACCTTTGCGGGAATTATTTATAACCACAACTATAGCAGAGTTAAGTAAACGTCTAAGTCATCAGTTAACTTCCTTGCCACCAATAGAACCAGTTAATCGTTCAGAACCATTACAATTATCTTTTGCTCAACAACGATTATGGATTTTAAACCAATTGGAAGGCATCAGTGCTACCTACAATATGGTAGCAGCATTGCGTATTGAAGGGGTGTTAAACCAGAATATTCTCAAACAAAGTTTACAAACTCTGGTGCAACGCCATGAAAATTTACGTGCTATTTTTATAACAATTGATAGTAAACCAATAATTAAACTGATAAATATTGAGCATCAATTACCAATTATCAGCTTACGGAATTTATCCTCATCCGAGGTTGAAATATTAATAAACCAAGAAGCACAAAAGCCATTCAACTTGGAAACTGGTCCATTATTCCGTACTCAGCTACTATGCTTAGATACAGATTTGCATATCTTACTAGTCAACATGCACCACATAATTTCAGATGGATGGTCAGTTGGCGTTTTGATTCGAGACTGGAAGATTATTTATGAAGCACTAGTACAAAATAAAGCTATCCCTTTACCAACATTACCAATTCAATATGTTGATTATGCAAATTGGCAACGACAACAGTTAACTAAAGAAGTTTTTGAACAACAAATAAATTATTGGCAGCAACAACTTGCAAATATACCAGCTTTATTAGAACTACCAACAGATAAAAAACGTCCACCAATTCAGAGTTTTAAAGGCAGTTCATTGCCATTCACATTATCAGCAGAATTAACTTTGAGCTTGAAACAACTGAGTCAGCGAACTGGAACTACCTTATTTATGACTCTATGGTCAGCTTTTGCTGTTTTGTTATCTCGTTATAGTGGACAAGATGATATTGTCATTGGTTCACCTATAGCTAACAGAACTCGTAGTGAGATTGAATCTATAGTTGGATTTTTTGTTAATACGTTGGTATTGCGATTAGATTTGAGTGATAACCCATCTTTTGAAACAGTATTACAACAAGCACAAAAAACGGCATTAGGAGCATATAGCAATCAAGATGTCCCTTTTGAAAAATTAGTAGAAATTTTACAACCTGAAAGAAACTTAAATCACACTCCTTTGTTTCAGGTTATGTTTGTGCTACAAAATGTTGTTATCCCAGAATTAGATTTAATTGGGTTGCGTTTAACACATATGGAAGTAAAAAATGTTGTTGCCAAATTTGATCTCAGCTTATCATTAGAAGAAACAGCTTCTGGATTAAGTGGAACCTTGGAATACAATACTGATTTATTTGAACATACCACAATAGAACGCTTATCTGGACATTTGCATACTCTATTGGTTGGAATCGTAGAAAGTTCCAAAGCACTAATTCATGAACTACCTTTGCTTACCAATGTAGAACAGCAACAACTTTTGTTATGGAATGATACCAAAACTGATTACCCACATGACAAAACGATAATTGACTTATTTGAAGAACAGGTTGCCAAAACTCCAGAAAACATTGCGGTTGTATTTGAAGAGCAACAATTAACTTATGCTGAATTAAATAATAAATCCAATCGACTTGCTCATTACTTACAAACTTTAGGAGTCAAACCAGAAGTATTAGTTGGCATTTGTGTTGAACGTTCTTTGGAAATGCTAATTGGTTTGTTAGGTATTTTGAAAGCTGGAGGAGCTTATTTACCACTTGATCCAACCTATCCAACTGAACGCTTGGCCTTCATGTTAGAAGATGCCCAAGTTCCAGTATTATTGTCTCAGTCCAAAATAAAATTACCACAAATTCAAGCACAGGTTGTTTATTTAGATAAAGAAAAATTATCCCAATATAGTTATGAAAATGTGATTAGTGGAGTAAAACCGGAAAATTTAGCTTATGTAATTTATACTTCTGGTTCTACTGGTCGTCCTAAGGGTATTGCCATGCAACAGAATTCTTTGGTTAATTTAATCCACTGGCAACATTCGGCTATAAATACTCTACAATTTGCATCCATAAATTTTGATGTTTCATTCCAAGAAATATTTTCTACTTGGTATTCTGGTGGCAATTTGATACTCGTCACTGAAGAAATACGAAAAGATAATAAAACACTTATAACTTTTTTAAAACAGCATGAAATTTCTCGGTTATTTGTTCCATTTGTTGCATTACAAGATTTTGCAGTAGCGTATAAGGATTCTAAATGTTTATTAAATCATTTATATGAAATTATTACTGCCGGCGAACAATTACAAATTACTCCATCCATTAGTTCTTTGTTTAAAAAACTAAACCTTTGTATACTGAGCAACCATTATGGACCATCAGAAAGTCATGTTGTAACTTTTTTCAATTTGGATAAGTTAGTAGATAATTGGCCAGAACTTCCATCCATAGGTAAACCCATAGCCAACACCAAAATCTACATCTTAGACAAATATTTACAATCAGTCCCCATAGGAGTAACTGGAGAATTACATATCGGAGGAGTTGGTTTAGCTCGTGGTTATCTGAATCGGCCTGAATTGACAGCAGAAAAATTCATTCAAAACCCCTTTAGTGAAGACCCTACTTCCCGTATCTACAAAACTGGCGATTTAGCTCGTTACCTACCAAATGGTAATATTGAATACTTAGGACGCATAGATAATCAAGTTAAAATTCGTGGATTTCGGATTGAATTAGGCGAAATAGAATCTGTTTTAGGACAGCATCACAATATATTAGAAGTAGCGGTAATTGCTGAATCATCTGGTAATAAACGTCTTAAAGCCTATTTTGTATCAGACTTGAAAATCGATAGAATACCACACCAAAGTGAATGCTTAGTTAAAGTTGGACAAGAAATTTTTCATTTACAAACTAATGACTTATCTTATCATGGCATATCTCTATCAGGAATGACTTTTAATCAAGATACGGTTATACAAATAAAATTATTTAACCAAACTAATTGGTTACTAGGAAAAGTGAAATGGAATCGTGACGGTCAAGTTGGCATTAGATTGCAACTTAGTACAATGGAACAGGCTACATTCAAGAATATTTGTGATAAATTAGCCCAAGAAAAAGGGCTACTTAGTATGTTGCAACGTACTTTGGCTAGTAGTATGCGTAAATTTTTGCAGAAAAAACTACCCAATTACATGATACCTAGTGCTTTTATTATATTAGATGCTTTGCCTTTAACTCCCAATGGTAAGATAGACCGTAAAGCGTTGGAAAGTTTAGAAGAAGACTACCAACCAATAGCTCTTGCAATGCCACAAACTGTTGATGAAAAATTATTAGCGGATATTTGGAGCAAAATATTAGGTTTGAAACAAGTTGGAATTCATGATAACTTTTTTGAAATAGGTGGCCATTCGTTACTTGCTACCCAACTTATAGCAGAATTATGTGAAAGTTTTAAAGTACAAATTCCATTACGAGAATTATTTGCTTTTCCTACAATCGCTGGCATGATTGAAGTTATTGATAGAATGCGTAATTCTGGAACTGAAACTATTATCAATCTTGATGCCGAAGCAGTTTTAGACCCAAGTATTCAACCGGCAAAGTTGCCAAGTACGAATTCGGTAAATTCCATATTTTTAACTGGAACTACCGGTTTCTTAGGCAGCTATTTATTATATGAGCTTTTAGTACAAACTACAGCAAATATTTATTGTTTAGTCCGTTCTACTGATAAAAACATATTAGTAAATAAACTGAAAGCTAACATGTCGTGGGATGAATCGTTTAAAACCAGAATAATTCTGGTTCAAGGTGATTTATCGAAACCATTATTGGGTTTGGAAAAGGAATATTTTGAACAACTTGCCAATAAAATTGATGTAATTTATCACAATGGGGCTTGGGTTAATCACATTTTTCCATATTCCGTATTAAAAACTACTAATGTGCTTGGAACTGAAGAAATTTTAAGATTAGCTAGTAAACATAAGCCTAAACCAGTGCATTTTATTTCTACCATCAATACCATAGATTCTTCCACTAGTGGTTATACCCAAAGTAAAATAGTCGCAGAAAAGATAATTCAACTGGCTAGTGAACGTGGCTTACCAGTGTGTATTTATCGACCACCAGTAATCGCTGGTCATAGTAAAACCGGAATATTTAATCGTGGCGATACATTTAGTTCAATTATAAAAGGTTGTATTCAACTTGGTGAAATCCCGATTATGGAAGATATAGGTTTAAACATGTTACCGGTGGATTATGTAAGTAATGTTATAATTAAGCTATCTTTACAACAACATTCAAGAATAAGTTTTAACTTGATTAATCCAAATTTTACTAGTTGGAATAAGTTGTTTGATAAATTGGTGAAACTAGGCTATAAGCTCAAAAAAGTTTCGTATGCACAATGGAAAGAAGAACTTAGTTTTCAGCAAGGAAACGCCTTATATCCGTTGTTATCATCCTTACCCAAAGATGAAGATAGTTTTGTCAAACCAAATTTACCAGATAAGTATAAAGCAGAAGAATTTGTAGATGACAATTGGTCAATAAAAGATGATGAATTACTAGATACTTACTTTGCATATTTTTTAGAAAGTGGTTTTTTTGATAGACCGATTTCTTAAAGAGCAAAAATAACCGTATTATAACGATCGACAGTCACTAAAAATGGTTAGTAATAAGCTTTCATAGCGAAATATGTGTATGATATGTTAGCGACCAGAATGTTAATTAATCGTTTGGAATATGATATACCTATAAGGCGAATTTGTGGTTGGGGAAAAATTGGATATTCCAAGTGAATCAAAAAAACCAGTTCGACAAGAAAGGTAAAAAAGTTATCATCTGCATTTAGGGTACTGGGCTCAGACTATGAAGAAAAACTAAAAAAATGTTAAATATCAGTTAGTTAGATATTTTGTCAATTTGGTGTAACTTACTGATATTTAAG
>JASFYV010000236.1:0-14760 GCA_045046925.1 Candidatus Marithrix sp.
AATAAGGCATATCCCTACATCCAGTTGGGTAAGTTTTGTTTTCACTAAGTAATATAGTGGAGGTAGCCTTTCATCCCCATAAATAACATAATTGTGATTACTTAATTGTAATCCTGCTTATTGGCTTGTTTTATAACAAGTTTCTAAGCAAACGTGTCGCTCACCATCATTTGATTAGTTTTCATATTTTTTTAACTATTTTAAACCTACCATTATTCTAACGTATTATTTAATGCAATATTTCTTACTAACACAATTCTTGAGCGGCTGATAAGTTGGATTCTAAGATTTAGTTAGATTGTAGGGTGCATAAGTGAGAACGTCATGCACCACACAGTGTTATAATCAATCGTGTTTCGCATATTCGATTGAGATAAGGTGCATGACGCTATTGCTTATGCACCCTACCAAATTACAATCTATCAATTAAATATATACGGCTTACGAATTTCGCTTATACACCTTACGAGTTCGACATGCTTTCAATATTTCTTCATTTCTTTTTTCCTTAGATAAATCATTAAATTCGCAATACCATTCATCCTCCAGCGATGTGAATTCACCTAACTCACCTGGGTATCCTAGCTGTATATTTGCTTCATATATTTTGGCTACAGCCACTCTAGGTGAAATAACTTCATTTATGGCTTCACTGGCAACGACCTTTATATATCTTTCTATTGCTTTTTCCGAAGTTGGTCTTTCAATATCAAGCTCATGCAACGTTCTATTGAAATAGTCTTCAACCTCAAATTCATTCCACGGTTTCAATAATGTAGCCAATATCAACAAATTATCTGTTTCAATACCATCTTCTAGAAGATACATTGCCCATGAAACTTTATACTCGGCACCTCCACTATGCATAGCAACCAACCCGAGCGTTTTGTATGTTTCTTCTTTTTGACTATCAGTAAACTTCATACTTTTTTGTAGGCCTAACGCCCAAATCACTTGCCGTAAAAAGAGGCGTAAATTTTGCGACAGCAAAATTTGTGACGCTTTTTACGGTCAAGTGAATTTGATTGTTAGGCTTTTTTAACTTACTGTCATGTTAAAATACATATTTAAAGCTTTCTTGGTTGAGAGAGGTCACCTTCAAAATTAAATTCTACAGGCAAATGAGGAGATACAAGAAGGGATAAAAATTTTTGAATGTTATCCCGGCTATTTGAAGCAGCTATTTCGTAAAAATTGGTGCTATTCCATAACAAATAAACAAATTTAAAATGACCTTTTAGTGCTGAAATCAGTGTTTCATAGTCTACTTGAAATTTCATATCTATAAGTATTTTTGATTGCTTCCATTTCACCTCCTCCTCTGAAAAGTAAAAAGATTTATATTTTTCATCTTTCACTCGTTCTCGATTTTCATATTCCTGTATGTCTCTTTGACTCAGCTTTTCAAGACAAATAAAAATACCATCATTTTTCATTATTTTCCGTATATGAGCTATTTGTTCAACTCGATTTTTATCGTAAAATTGAAAGGTCGCATTTTCGTAAACTATGTCACAACCATCTTTAAATTGGTATAGCTCAGGAGAAGAATTTATAAGCTCTGGTGTTACATCACAAAAATAGCCTAAATAAAAATGTGAAAATGTATGTTTGCATAGCTTTTCAAAATTTTTCTTAGTAACATCATGCAACCCATTCGTTAATGTAATTATTTTCCCATTAGCGAGTTCAGCTAATGTCCTTGCATCTGTTCCATCTTGTGAGTCAGTTTCATAAAACGTCAGGTATTTTTTTTCTGAAAGAGATTGAGCCATTCGTAGTAATGCTAACCCAACACGACATTGCTCCTCGAATAAAAAAGGAATACTTGCACAGTAATGTTTCCAAAACGCTGCCATATTACGCTTATAAACATTACTATACTTCACTAAATCATCTCCTTGAGAAATAAACATTTTATTAGGAAAAATTTCTCTTCTCGGAGATTGAATTTCTCCACTTGAAATTCCTGCAAAATATTCACTCAGAGGCATACAAGGAAAATCTTTATATTTTTCTCGCAAAGCATTTTCTTCGTAATTCATGATGGTATTTGTAAATGATAAGGTTTAAAGTTTACTCTTCAGCTATTCTAGCGGGTCTTAAAAAGACTTGGGAAAAAGAAATATTATCCCCTATGTCTGTCATCTTTAATAATAGACTAGATACATCTGAAAATGAAACTGCCTCTTGATTAGCAAAATCACTATCTCGCATATTGCATGGGACTATCACATGTGACTGCATATTATACTGAGAAATATCTTGATTTAAACATTCAGAATATCTTATAAGTGCAGCCTTAGAAGCAGCATATATGCTGTAATATTTATTACCAGATTCACCTTGTAAACCTGATGTTGATGAAATAAAAAATATTTTCCCTTGATTCCTATTACGCATAGTATTTACAAATATTTGAGAAAGATATACAGCACCTTTAAATGTCGTGTTAATTTCAGTATCTATTTTACTTTGTGAAAGGTCTGGAATAGTAATTCCTCCTACACATGCAGATGCATTATTTATGAGAATATCAATGTGACCAAATTTCTCATTACATTTTTTAATGGCTTCTTCACACTGGACATAATCAGTTATATCAAGAGCATACCAACTTAATTTTTCTGAGTTCGTTACATCATCGGGAATCTTTCTAGCTGTTGCAAAAACAGTAAACCCATTAGCTAAAAAATGTTCACAAATATTTTTACCAAGCCCTTTTAATGCACCTGTAATAAATACCACCTTATTTTTATTCATAAAATATCTCCAAATTTATATACTTAGATAATTGTAGGGATTTTAGATTCCCACCCATTCCAGTCACCCTCAAAATCACCAAATTTATCTGTAATTGTATCGGCTATTTCATGGGGCAAAAGTAATTTATTAAAATCTTTATATGATGTATAAACCCACTTTTCATATAGCTGGACAGTTTCTAAAGTAAGTCTTCCTAATTTAAATTCATCTAATGCTACTTGCATTAAATTTAAAGTAAATAAATTAAGGAGTGTTGCCCATTTATGAATTTTAGTTTTTATATCAGACATAGCATCTTCTTTGCCAAGATTAAGTTCACACAGTTTTCTAACTTGTTCGTAATTTATGATTCTACATATTTCAGCAAATGGCTCAAGAGAAGGATCAAAAGTTATTCCCATTGATGGTGATACAGTTGAGTTTGTTGATCCAGATAACTTGGTTTTTCGAGATAAATTTTTTACTTGTTTACTTGGTGACCAATCTGATTCAAATGCATAACTAAAATAAATAGTTTGTCCTAAATAAATAAAGTTATCTTCATTATACAGCTCAGCTATTTTGGATATATTTGTTTGTAAACTATCTATAGTTGCTGTTTTATTGAACAATATAAAGGATAAATTACAAAAGATACTATTATCACGAAGCTTTTTTATTGCAGTTAAAGCAATAGAGCTAGTTTGCTTTTTCTGCATATTTTTCAAGTCCCTATCATCCAATGACTCTATTCCCAATAAAATAGATTTTATACCGGCATCAGCCAATAACTTATAATTTCCAAAATTTTCTAGTGTATCAGCACGATTATAAATCATAATTTCAATTTCACCATAAAACCTATCTCTCAATTGTGTTAATAATTCCGTAACTTCTGGGTAGTGAGATTTATCGCCACCTATAAATTCAGAATCATAAAACCAAAATTTATTTACTCCTTTTTCGAGATACTTTTGAATGTCTCGAATAACATTATCAACAGGTTGCCGTGTAAATCTACTTATATAATTTTTACCATGATTTATAAAACAAAACTTACAACCAAAGTGACATCCTCGTGTAGTTTCTATTGTTGCTTTAAAAAGATTTTTTCTAGCTCCGAGACTATCAAAATATTTCAGACCATAAGGGTAATGTGTTAAATCCACACCAAATGAAAGGCCTTTTCGTGGCAGACCAAG
Source organism: Candidatus Marithrix sp. (assembly GCA_045046925.1). Classification (GTDB taxonomy): domain Bacteria; phylum Pseudomonadota; class Gammaproteobacteria; order Beggiatoales; family Beggiatoaceae; genus DRQV01. The sequence continues at coordinate 3,948 of JASFYV010000236.1, forward strand.
TTCTACGCCAATAGCCTGTTCGTTATGAAGAATAGTTGTTATTCTTTCAGAATCTGGATTTTTCCAGTGCTGGAGCTTACCTGTTTGCCCATAAAATATTATTCTCGCTTTTGTTTTTAATAAAATATGTTGTGAGATTTTAAGTGCATATTTCCAATGTAAGCCAGTACCTCGAATACATATTATATAAATATCTGCTCTAAATTTAACTAAAGTATTAGTATCTAATGTCCGGTCTAAATGGAAATCAAAAACTTCAAAATTAGCACCTACGCTGAATAGATATTCTGTTAATGATGATACAATTGGCTCTTCACGAACATCAAGTAAATTGTACATGGATAAATATGGTACACGGACTATTGCAAGAGGTTTTTTACTCATAATAAGTTATACACATGGAGTGAAAGAGGAGAGTCATGGGCAACAGTATCAAGACCAGATTTACTTAGCTGGTTAAAGCAAGCATCTTTAGAGCTAATATCAAAAATTCTATTAAAAGCTAAGCTATTTATATTTTTAGAAGGATATACTTTGGGCTTTTTTTTTAGCTCAAAAGCCAAAAGGTAAGAGTCTCCTAATTCGCAACTTTTATCTGTTACCTCTATAAGTCCAGCAGAATCTGCAAACTCTAAAATATCAGATTTTGTGTGAAGGTGCTCTCTGGAAATAAAAACATGCTCGTCAATATTATTGTTATTTTTTATTGTTATTTGAACACTCATATCTACAATTTTATCATCTGCATTTACCACTTTTGTGGTATATGGCCAAATACACTCAATTGTTCCTAAATGCGTTTTGACTACCCGCTTATGAATACCAAGCTCATTCCAATTACCACCAATATATAACTGGTTTTTTATATTTGAATCTGTATGAATTTCTAAAAAAAACATACCCTCTATATCAAGGGAACTTGCTATAGCATGAAATAGCTTACTTACATATTCTCTATCAACCAATACAATAGAATACCTTGGAATAAATATTATATTTGCATTAGCAATTTTATCTAAGCCAAGAATTGCATCAGTACATAAATAATTTCCTGTAAACCCTAAATCACTAGAAATATTTTCCATTGAACTAGAATTATCAATGGCTACAGCTTTTCCTGACCAGCCTCCATTTAAAAGGCCAATACAGTGATATGCAGGTCCAGCAAAAAGTTCAACAAAAAGCCCATTTGATGGAATATCAAATGCTTTTATTCTATTTAGCTCCTCTGTAAAATCTCTATCATTAGCTATTGCTGCGTATAAATTTGCATGATTTGAATATAAGTCGTGTAACATTTGTGGTATTCCATAAATTTAAAATAAATTACTTTCGACTGTATCTTTTATTTCTTGAATACAATGTTTTGGAATTATTTCATTAGATAAGAATAATTCTCCATGATCTTCCATAATAGCAAAGTCACCACATGTATTTTTAGATTTAAAGAACTCAACCAACCTATCACCAAGTTCTGGTTCTCCATATCTCATTGGTGGAACTGCAATTTTATTAGAAAATTTTGGATTTCTAGTGAATTGAGGGCTTGCATGAGTATGTAAAATAGCATTAATATCTGGCATTTTTGTGTATATCACTGATGCTTCAACACTATCTGATGACGGAAGATAAGAACCTGAGTATGTTAGTACATTAGACTCCTCATCGTAAGAATGGACATAGCTGATTCGGTTAAAATCCAGCTCAATTTTATCGGTTTTAGTAGCGGTAATAAAAAATCCTCCATCTGAACACCGCAATGAAATAAACCCATCGGTTGATGAGCGATGAAAAAGGTTATTCTTACGGATTAAATCACTTGCTTCTTGAAAGTACTTTTTAATGCTTTCTGTTAAAATTCCACTTACATTATTAGTATGAAGTTTAGGTTGGTATTTAATACGAACAGAATCACAAATAGAATTATCTATTAACTTTTCAAGCGTTGGTACAAATTTAATATTATCTTCAATTGGACGAAGATAATTGATTTTCTTATATCTTTTTTTTAAATTATCAATAATTTTATGGAAGATTCATTAAAAGTTCCTTTAGATGAGTATGATATTGCGAGCGTTGCAGAGCTAAATTCACTAATAATATTTTCATACTCTAATGTAACCGACTCTGGATTATCTAATCCATCAAAAATTATTACATGCTTTAATAAGTAATTACTTTCTTTATTTGTCTGAAAATCTTCAAAACTTTCACAATAGGAAAAATTATATTGTTCTGATGCTTGTGATATTTTCCTTGATAAATCTGGGTAACATTTATTCTTATCAATAAGACATACAAGTACTTCATTCTTATTTAAAGCTCTGTCATATTTATATTGCATTACAATCCTTTCTTAGTTAAAAATCATGAGAATATCCAAGCCTAACACTCCTCTTCTCCCGCCGATAGGTCGGGAGCAAGGGTAAGTTAGAGTAAACAGTTAGACCAGATTAATTCGAGCCTGACCTTTTTTATCCAATTGGTTGTGCTTGTGTTGGTAACTTCATACCAGCTTTAATTCCTGTTTTGACAGCTTTTATGCCCGCTTGTTTCTGGCTCTGTTTTACGACTTTGTGTTCAGTTTTTTGATTTTTCATGGATAAACTCCGTTATAAAAAGAATTGATAAAAATACTCGCTATTGATATTCAAGCTACTTTAGATTGACGAAAGAAGTTTTTTTGTTGGACTTCGCAAGCTCAGTCCTAACCTACATGCTTGACCACCTAACACTCCTCTTCTCCCGCCGATAGGTCGGGAGCAAGGGTAAGTTAGAAATTATAATCTATGAATTAACTCCTTAAAATGTTTCCAATCACGGACGACATCCATTTCTAGGAGGGTAATCAGCTTTTCTTCAAATTTAGCACGTTTAGTCAATTGTATTGGAGTAGCACTATTCCATTTACCATCATCACCAAGTATCTTGGCTTTAAGTAATTTGGCAGTATTGATATAAATACCCATGTTAGAGTTTGTAGCTTCACGACCGGGTAAAAATTTATCAATAGCAATATTAAGTGAAATATAGTTATCACCACCAATATCACGCCATCCCAATATTTTATCATTAAGAAAAACATGGATAATTTCTACTAAAAAGTCAGCACTTAACTTTCCAGCAGCGTGAGTTAAAACCTGCAAATGTGCCCATGTACCACCATATTTACCACGTTTAGTTTTGATGATGGATAATTCACCACCTACTACTTTTGCAAGTCCAGTTTTCTTGTCATATTCTATAGTTAAACCTTGTTTTAGAGGTAAATCGGAATCGACTGTATTTATTGAATTTTCTAATTCCCCCGATTCGGGTGAATTGGAATCCTCTGTATTTATTGAATTTTCTAATTGTGTAGATTCCACACATTTGGAAATATCAGTCCCATAACGTTTTTCAACTGCCAACAAAAACTCTACTGTACTAGGTGAACTAAGATATTTATCTAATCGTAATTCATTTAAACCCTTTGCCTTACGCAATCCATTACCATAAGCCCACAACGCATTTAGTGAACCCATCTGGGTTTTATGGCCAATCGGTAGCGTAAAACCACCAATATTTACTTCCATCATTTGGTTAGTTTTCATATTTTGGTAAATTTTATATGCGAGAATGACTATCTTTTTGTATCTGTAAAATAAGTTCTGGAGATGGATATGCATCTGCTGGTATACCTTTATATTTCTGGTATTCACGTATCGCATTACGTGAGTTTAACCCCACCATACCATCTATCTTATCCTCATAAAAACCTAGTTTTTTTAAATTACGTTGTAATGATAATGCTTGTTTACGAGTTAAAGGTTTTTCCCCTTTAGGAGCTTTACCAATTAATGTTCTTCCACCTATTAATCGGTCAGACAAATGCCCAATAGTCAACGCATAATTCGTAGACCTATTCCATTCCCTAATAACTCGAAAATTGTGAAATACAAGAAATGCTGGTCCTTTGATACCTGAAGGAAGAATAATAGAACCTTTCATTTCATAATTTATAGGCAATTGCCGTCCATTTGCTTTTTTAACACCCAAACCATGCCATTCCCTCAAGAGCTTTTCTTCTGCTAAACGAGCCTGATATGGATCAAATGTCTTAGGTAATTTTACTTCCAAACCCCAATTCTGCCCAAATTTCCAGCCAACCTCTTTTAAGTAATTAGCAGCAGATGCAAATACATCAGCTTTATTATGCCATATATCTTTTTTGTTATCAGCATCTCCATCAGCACTATAATGAAAGAAGGTAGATGGCATAAATTGTGGCTGTCCCATTGCTCCAGCCCAAGAACTTTTCATTTTGCCAATAGATATATGTTTTTCTTCAAGAATGTGTAAAGCACAAAGTAATTCATTACGAAAAAAATTATGTCGCCTACCTTCATGGGCTAATGTTGCTAAAGTGTTGATGGTAGAAAAATTTCCCATATTCTTTCCAAAATTACTTTCCATTGCCCATAAAGCAACTAAAATTTGTTGCTGAACACCATATTTCTCTTTAATATTTTTAAGCAGAGTACGGTATTTTTTAAGCATGGACTTTCCACGCTTTATCCTATTTACAGAGATAGAATTTCTTAAATACTTAGAGAATGTTACAGAATATTCTTTTTGGCGACGATCTAAATTAATTACTTTTTGAATAGGATATACATTTTTGAACGCCACCATGAGAGTTTCATTGGATATACCATTAGTAAGTGCTTCAAATTTAAATGAAGTAAGCCATTGTTTAAATGTTACTTTATCATTTATAGTGACACCAATATTTTGGGGAAGTTGACAACCAAATTTATTGTCTAAATTCTCATTAACATCATCGTTTAGAACACTTGAATTACCCACTAATGGGTTTAAGATTAAAAAAATCCAAAGTAAAACATTGTTGTTTACTATTTGTTTCATAAAAATTTTCGTTTAAGTGTTCAATTAGCATCAATCCATTTATGGATTCGCCCAGTTTTATTTCCAGTTTCAGTATCTATATAGTACCAAACAGAGCAATTATTTCTTGCTTCAACATACTTACATTTATACTCATTGCATTCTCCATAACACCAGCAAAGTTCATTATAACCAATTTTCCATCTTCCTTCTGAAACATTTCCTCCTTTTTTCTTGAAAGTAGCATAACCACCACGTTCTTGTGCTTCACGCCAAGAATAAGAGTCAGAACCATTTTTTAATAGCTTTTTACCAACAGCTACTTTATTACTTACAAGTTCTTTAATTTGTTCTGAACTTAAACGACCATCCACACATTTTGAACTTGACTTGTTTAATTTTTGTTGACTCCACCTTAAATTATCTAAAGTTTCTGTGCTACTTGGGTTAATATCCAAACTTTCCGTATAACAACGAATGGCTTTTTCATGATAATCTTGTTTAGCATAAGTCAATCCTAAATATCTCCAAGATTCACCTTTTCCGCCTTTTTCAATTGCTATCATAAAGGCAATTCCTGCTTCTTTATACCGATATAGTTTCAAAAAACTCCATCCATATCCATGCCATACTCGCCAATCATTGGCTTCATGTTCAAGGGACTCTTCATACAATTGAACCGCCTTTTTATGGTTACCATCTTTTGCTTTTTCCCACGCAAGAAGTCGTTTTGTATTCGCCAGTTCTTTTTTTATCCTAATATGTTCCTCAGAAAGCTCTTCATTGTCCCTGTATATAATTCTATCTTTATATACAATTCTTTCTTGAACTTTCTCTTTTTTGTTTCTCTCAGCCATTTCACCAATAGCGTTCATTCCTTGGAGAACATCAGAAGTAATGCTAATACCCTTTTCTAACCAAGATCGTTTAGCATAAACATTATTAGATATAACAAATAAGATACCCGTTAAAAATATTATAAACAATTTATTTTTCATTATGGTATTCCCTCGTAAAATAAATACAACATCACTAACACCCCTCTTCTCCTGCCGATAGGTCGGTGAGCAAGGGTAAGTTAGAACTTATCAAATAATCCTTAAACAACATTCTATCAACTTCACTTTGAACAAGATTTAACGGATTAAAAGATGAACAGGATTAAATCTAAATGGTTCTAAAGTATGACAACAATTTACAGTAAACAGATAGTACAAGTTAAATACTTGATATTGAAAATAATTAAGAACTATTAACCCAACTAACTACTTATTATAAGGTCTATTCGACAGGTTATTCTTAGACATTAACCGACAAATCAGGCAAGTTTGCCTTCATAATAATATCCTGACTTTTCGCCAGCATATTCCTGTGTATTGAACGGAAATTCAGGCATCTTTGCCTAGTTTAGGAATTATATTGTCAAATATACCTATATATTGGATATTATCCGCTAAATCAGGCATATTAACGAATATAAATTTAACACACTCTTAAAATAATACACTAATCCTACTTAATTTTTATGTCAAGCAAAAATTCTAATTTACTCACATAAATACGACGTTTATTGAAACCTACAGAACTTTATTCCACTGTAACTGATTTTGCTAGGTTTCTGGGTTGATCAACATCAGTACCTTTAATTACAGCTACATGATAAGCCAACAATTGCAAAGGAATTGTATAAACAATTGGAGAAATAATCTCATTGACTTCTCCTAACTCAATAACTTCTATATAATCAGATTCTTGCATTATAACTTGCTGATTGGCGAAGATATATAAATGTCCACCTCGAGCATGGACTTCTTGTAAATTCGACTTTAATTTTTCTTGTAAAGAATCATTGGGAGCAACTGCTATCACCGGCATATCTGAATCCACTAAAGCTAATGGCCCATGTTTTAATTCACCAGCCGGATATGCTTCGGCATGAATATAAGAGATTTCCTTTAACTTTAATGCTCCTTCCATTGCAATCGGATAATGAATGCCACGTCCTAAAAATAAGGCATTTTGCTTATCGGCTAATTGTTTAGCTAACTGTTCAATTTGGTCATTTAAAGCCAACATCTGAGTGAATTGTTCTGGTAATTCGGCCATGGCAGCTACAATTTTTTTCTCTAATTCTACACTCATACCATGTTGATGACCTAAAACTACAGTCAACATTAATAAAGCTACTAATTGAGTGGAAAAAGCTTTAGTGGAAGCAACTCCAATTTCTGGACCAGCATGAGTCATTAAAACCATATCTGAAGCACGTACTAACGAACTTTCCGGAACGTTACAAATAGCTAGACTTGGACCAAATCCTAAGCGTTTTGCTTCTTGTAAAGCGGCTAAGGTATCTGCTGTTTCGCCAGATTGAGATAAAGTTACAATTAGAGTATTAGAATTAGCTAATGGTTGCCGATAGCGAAATTCACTAGCTATTTCAACTACACATGGTATCTTTATTAATGTTTCAATCCAATATCTAGCTACTAATCCGGCATGATAACTAGTGCCACATGCAATAATTTGTACAGCTTTAACTTTGGCTAATAAACTTCGAGCATTATGGCCAAAAATAGCATCCAATACTTGCCCTGCATGGATACGATTTTCCATAGTATTTTTGATTGCTTCAGGTTGCTCAAAAATTTCTTTATGCATGTAGTGGCGGTAATCACCACGTTCTACTGCATCGATTTGTAACTTACTGGTATATTCTGTCCGTTTTACTGTATTTCCAGAAAAATCAATAATATGTAATTCATCTCGTTTTATATCAGCAATATCACCATCTTCTAAACAAATTATTTGTTGTGTTACTGGAATCAAAGCCATTGCATCAGAAGCAACAAAATACTCTCCAATTCCAACTCCTATTATTAAAGGACTACCACGTCTAGCTACTACTAATCGGCCTGGTTCTTTGGGACTAATAACTGCTATGGCATAAGTTCCTTCAACTAGTTTTAAACTTTTGCTTACAGCAGCTTGCAAACTTAATTTTTGTTTAAGATTATAATGAATTAAATGAGCTAATACTTCGGTATCAGTTTCTGAACTAAATTCATAACCACGTTGTTCTAAATAAGAACGTAATTCTAGATGATTTTCAACGATACCGTTATGCACTACTGCAATGGTTTCTCTGGAAATTTGTGGATGGGCATTTTCAAAACTAGGTTTACCATGAGTAGCCCAACGAGTGTGAGCTATGCCGGTTGGTGAATATAAATAACTATCTTTAAGTTTTGCTTCTAAAGCGTTGACTTTGCCAGTTACTTTTTGATATTCCAATTCATTAGACTGGTAATTTATAGTAGCAATCCCTGCTGAATCATAACCACGATATTCAAGACGTTTCAAGCCTTCGATTAGAATTGGTACAACATCACGTTCTGCAACAGCACCTACAATACCACACATAATATCGTTCCTTTGTCAATTAAAAATTTACTTGAATTTATTTATGAAAGAGTTTTCATAGTTAGTTTGGAATGTTTAAATTAATGAGGATAATCACAAGAGATTACCCACCCATATAAATTATAATATTACGTAGGAGCAAATCCGGTTGCCCTTAAAACTTTATAATAGTATTAATCTACGCTAACTTCAGTTAGTAATAGTGCATTTTGGGCGATTTCTAATAAAGTTTTATCCAATAGTTCTTCCGTTATATCACTTAAAATATTTAGCAATGCCTGCTGGTTATTTTTGCCATTCAAATAAGGCAGTAAGAGTTTGGCAGTGTTACTAATATCAACTAATTCACAACGCAAATTAAACACATGTGGAGAAGTAATTTTCTGAGCTAATGGACTAGCCATAGGAAATTCAGTAATTTTTGTGATAAATATAGCTGGTTCAAGATAAAATTCCACTGCTTCCAAACAATAAAATTGTAACAATTCCTGTGCCAAGTCAGTTCGTAATTTAGCTAAATTCTTTGCTGGATGTTTAGAAAGCTTAAATAGTTCTTTAAATTGCAAACGCTGTGGATAAATTTCAAGTAAATGCTGAATGGCAGTTTTAGTTATTGTATGTTTAATTGATTTATTATTTATAAGTACTTCTTCTGTATTTAAATTACCAGCTATATAAAAATCTAATAAACTTTGCCAATTTAAAGAGCGTTTTGTAACTATATCTTGATGACATAACAGACTACGTCGTAAAGTTCTATGGTAAAAAAAATCTAAATATTGTTCTTGCTTAAAAAAGTCATCTTTAAATAATTCTTGCATTGCACTTGCTATTTGAGTTGGAAAATTCAGCATTAAATAATTTCTAAACTCAATATCAGTCACATAATTTAGATTATGTTGCTCAGTATGTTTTATAAATTGATGAAAATAAACGGGATTATTTTCTGGTTCTAAAAAATCGTGATATAAATAGCTATCATCTACTGTTTGGATTAATTGAGATTTTTCTTGTAATAATACATCAAAAGCACTATTGCCAGACTTCCGTAAATTTGTAATAAATTGTAAAATCCCTTTAGCTTCAGTAATATTATTTTGAGGAGATGAGCCAGATAGCTGTTGTAAATGGTACAGCATCATATCTCGCACTACATTTTCTGTATGCCAGCCAGGGTAAATATTATAGCTTATGTAGGCGATCCCATCAGCAGTCAAATGGCTTTTAATTAAATTTAATACGGTGTCCTGCATTTCCAACGATACCCACGAATAAATCCCATGAGCAATAATATAATCAAATTTACCTAAAGACTCATCAATAGCATTAAAATCTAATTGTTGCAAGGTAACATTCGTAATTTGAATAGTAGCTATTATTTTCTTGCCGCTAATTATCTGAGAATTGGAAAAATCTATACCAACGCAAGTGGCCTGTGGCAAACTTTGAGCTATTGCAATCAGATTTGTCCCATCTCCACAACCAAGTTCTAATATTCGACAATTATTAATAACAGGTGGATTAAGGCCAAACAATGTAGCCAAAGTCGCTAGTTTATCAGGATGGGTATCAGAATAAACTAAAGATGGGTAAGGAATCTCATCGTAAATATTCATTTTAATTAAACCTTGCAAATCTTGATTCTAATAATCAGTTTTTTGATAATTCAATTATTTCTTTTAAGTTAGTAACTTCTTCTTTTAAAAAAGAAATTTATTTTTGTTGTTGATTTAGCTTTAATTTATTTATCTCTAACTTATGTTGTAATTGGGTTTCTGATGAATACATTATTATTCCCGTCATTTCCTTTTGTGACCATCCTTTCATTTCTCTGATAAACCTAATTTTTTCATTAATTTCCATAATTTGTATTCGCAATGTGTTGTTTAGTAAGTAATTATTGTGGTTATTATAACATGGTTGGCATAGTGTATAAATATGGTGTTTTAAATTTGGTTGAACAAGATTATACAGATTATAGCGTTTCCCGTTTGTATAAAGCACATAAACCACCCATTTCGTCCCCTCCTTAATTAAGGATGAGATTAGGTGGTTGTATTTAATTGAATCGGGAAATACTATAAATGATAAAACCTGATTAAATCAAAATTACCTGGTTTAAAATCTTGTCCATCTTTTAATCCGTTAAATCTTATTCAAAATAATTATTAAATGGTTGCAAATCATATAATTTTCTGATTAAGTAGCTTTAGGGTAGTTTTACTAACAATCCCAAGCTTAAACAATTAACTAAACCAGCTACGTCTTGCCGTGCAAATAGTATAGCAGACTGCTACCAAATATGGAGTAATTAATACCAAATTATATCCAATGAACATCCTCTACGGAACGTGGATTCCTAAAGCCACTGATAGTTTTATTCAAATAAGTATGAGACAGGTATAATAGACCTCTTGCAAAAGTAAAAAAGGCAAAAATAATCTAGAAATGAAATACGAAAAAGCAAAAATATTAAAAGAAGAAGAATTTAAAAGAGCAATAG
>JASFYV010000237.1:0-5496 GCA_045046925.1 Candidatus Marithrix sp.
TGTTCCTTCCACCATACTCTCCAGACCTAAATAGAAAATTATTGGGCAGTAATCACGGATCAAGAAGGTGAAAAATACTTGCGAAGACTTCAATAAGGCTATAGACTTGACCCTTCAAAAAGGTTATTGAATTTAAATAGTACTATACTTAAAAATATGATTTTAATTCTCCTCGTCTTCGGATATCTAATGTAGCACAATGAAATGATCCTAAAAATGGGTAATAAGCTTCGAACGAACAAGGTATAGGTTCAAATCCCCAACCTTTTAGTGCTTTTATCAATGGTTCTTGATTTTTTTCAACAACAATACGTTTCTCATCTAACATTAACACATTGATACTGATCCAATTACTAACTCCGCCTAAAGGGCAATTATGTGGAATCGGTTTTGGAGCTACCAATACATCCCAAGTTTTCAAAATGTCAGGTAATGTATTGACATCTACATATTCTGGATTGACTAATACTTTACCTGGAGCTATAGGCATGAATGTAGTATCAATATGAATAGCTTCTGGTGAACGATTATGGATTTCATGTACCCGATAATCATCTCCCAAATGGCGTTGTAACCATGTGATGCCCATTTTATTAGTTACATTGCTTTGCTGGCAAAATATATCTCGCCCACAACGTACAAAATCCGCAGCATCAAAAACTGGTTCAAATTCTGTTATTACATAACGCATTGGCTCGTCATCTGTTGGAACGGTATAGTTCAAATCGTATAGATTATCTAATAATTGTGGTTTAGGAGCAGCAGTCCACTTTGCTCCAGCGTTAAAGTATTCTTTAAACAGTTCTCTATAAGCCCATGTTTCAAAATACCTTCCCCTATCTGCCATAGGAGTTTCCAAAATTTCATTTCCAAGCACCATAAATGGGTCTCGAGGATTAGCTGCACAAAAACCACTATTAATTTGCCAGTCAGGAGTATTAAAAGGAGTATTATAATTCGCTGCTTGAACCTGACGAACATTAACTCCTTCAGACTTTAAAATATGAATAAATTCAGCTAAATCTTTTCGAGCAGCAGCTACTAATTCAGGTGGATATGGATTACCGCCTCCTCCTAGTTTTTTTTCAATTTCTTCCCATTCTTTCGGTGCAACAGTTGCATAATTAATTACATTCCAGCCAGGAAACATTGCTCCATCTAAACTACCAATAATCACTTCTTCAAGTGGATCCCACTCATTATGAGAATTGACAGGAGAGATTTGTGTTGTTGTCATTTTTATCCTTTAAATAATTAATCCATTAAAATATGATATTCGTATGAAATTTAATATTATTACTTTCAATCGTTATTTGAAGTTTATGTATTAGCAACAATGAATTATATTCAAATTTTCAAATAAGTATAACTTTCTAAACCATCTTTTAATGCTTCTAAATATGCTTGTTTTTGTTCTGCACTCAAATTAGTTTTATATAATCTTTCGTTATATACATTTAACAATTGGTCTGTATCAAAATTAACGTAGTCTAGCATTTTTTTGACAGTATCGCCTTTTATTGGTGCTATTAATTCATAATTACCATCTGCCGTAATTTGTACATTAACAGAATGAGTATCTCCAAATAAATTGTGCATATCACCTAAAATTTCTTGATAAGCTCCTATTAGAAATATACCAAGCAAATATTCTTCATTGGAAGTTATGGTATGAACTGGTAAGTTAGTATCGATTCCATTACTACTAATGTAATGTTTAAACTGTCCATCAGAATCACAAGTTAAATCCTGTAAAGTTGCTCGCCGATTAGGATATTCATTTAAACGATGTAATGGCATTATAGGGAATAATTGATCTATTGCCCATGCGTCTGGTACGGATTGAAATAAGGAGAAGTTGGCAAAATATTTATCAGCTAATTTTTCATTAAGTTCATCACATACTTCACGATAAATTCGAGAATTAGAAGCATCCTGCAATAATATTTGGACTCGTGTACAAATAGCATAATACAATTGCTCTGCATGAGCCCGTTGCTTTAAGTTAATTACTCCATAAGAAAATAGGGTATGTACTTCATTCAACCAATATATCGCATTATGATAAACTTCTAAAGCAGAATGTTTAGTTATGCTATTTAATTGTTGCCATAAATCTTGGATAATTTCTGGGTCGTTAGTAGAAGCAGGTTGAATTGTATCAGATATGGTTTCAGTATCAGTAATATTGGTTATTAATACAGCATGGTGAGCTGTTATAGCACGACCAGTTTCAGTAATAATATTTGGTTGAGGTAGATTAAAAGTATTACAAATTTCCTTAAATTCATGAATAACATTATTAGCATATTCTTGAATGTCATAATTGATTGAGAAAGGCCGACGTGAACGCATGCCTTCATAATCTATTCCTAGTCCACCACCAACATCAATGGTGTCAATGGGAACTCCTAAAGCTCGCAATTCAGAATAATATCGACCAGCTTCATACAATCCTTTCTGAATGTCACGGATATTAGGAATTTGGGAGCCGATATGGAAATGCATTAATTGTAAACTATTAATGAAACCAGCTTTATCAATGAGACCAATTATATCTAAAATTTGGGCAGAATTTAATCCAAACTTGGATTTTTCACCTCCACTATCTTGCCATTTACCTTTGGCTATAGAGGCCAATTTTACTCGCACACCTAGACGTGGAACTACATTCAATTTTCTAGCTTCTTCAATAATTAACTGTAATTCTGAAGTTTTCTCAATAACTAAATAAATTTTGATATTAATTTGTTGGCCAATTAAAGCTAAACGGATATATTCACGATCTTTATAACCATTACAAATTACAACACTATCTTTTGGAGCTAAAGCTAGTATACCTATTAATTCAGATTTACTACCAGATTCTAATCCAGTTTTACCAGTATTTAAAATAGCTTCAATTACTTGACATTGTTGATTTACTTTAATTGGATATACTGCTGTATAATTTGCTGTATAATTTTCCTGCTGCATAGCCGTGGTAAAAGAGTTGTATAAACTATTGACCCGATGATGTAAAATATTAGGAAAACGAACTAAGATAGGTAGAGATAAACCTTGATTTTTTATTTCTTGTGTAAGCTTATAGAGACTAATATTATTTTGGTTTGAAGTTGATGTAACAATTACTTCTCCATTTTTGTCAATATCAAAATAACCTTCACTCCAATGCTCAATATTATACAATTTTCGTGAGTCAATAAAATTCCATTTTGGCACATTTTCTCCTTGATAAGATATTAGTTTAATTATTTTTTTTTAACTGGGATTTGCCTATTTCAGCTAATCTATTGACTAATTTAGCTGTCAATTGGTTAAACTTACTTCCCATTTGCATTTTACTAGTTGCTTCACTAGCATTTCCTTTTAAAGCTAAATCCAAAATATTTGACGCTTCTATATGAAAGTTGGCATGAAGTTCAACTATAGTGTCATAATCTGGTAAATATTTACCATCTTTTGAATCTAACCATTGCCCAAATACACAAGCATGAGGATTACTAGTATTTTTAACATCAAAATCGCTTTTACCAGTTTCTATAGCCTGTTTTAAATGTATTTTCCAACGGCTATGAGCCCAAATTGCTTTATCAATTGTTTCTAACATGTTGCTAACCTTTTGGTATATCTAAATAATTTAAATAACACATTTTTATTTGAAGTTATTAATATTATTTATAAATTTTGCTTTAAATATATGTAGGATACAATTAGGAATGAATTACATCTGGTAAATTAGAACATCTTGATGTAATTCGTAAATTCATTACATCCTACGTTAAATCTATTTCAGAATGTTATACCTATAATTTTTCCATAGTTTTTTCTATCCATTCTTCTGTTAAAGTATTAATTTCTCGATAAGTCCTATTCTTGCTCTCAATTATCGGACCAATAACTATATCAACAACTCCTGGTTGTTTAATAAATTTCTTTTTAGGCCAAAATTTCCCAGCGTTATGAGCTATTGGAACTACTGGATATCCGGTTTTTTCTGCCAATAAAGCTCCACCTATTCCATATTTTTTCTTTTGGCCATAAGCAACTCTAGTTCCTTCTGGAAATATAACTACCAAACGTCCTGCTTCTAAACTATGTCGTCCTTTTATAATAACTTGTTGCATAGATTTACGAATATTTTGCCGTTTAATAGTGATTGCTTCTAAGTTTCTCAAAGCTAAACCATATATTGGAATCCATAATAGTTCATGTTTTAATATCCAAGTTTGCATAGGAAAAATTTTTAAATACATAATAGCTTCACATGCTGATTGATGCTTACTTAAAATAATACTTGGAGTTTTTGGTAAGTTCTCCATACCATGTAATTTATAAGTAAGATTGCAAGTTTTTCCCAACCACCATACGGTAAAATGTCCCCATTTAATCAATAACTTATAACGTTTAGGATATGGGAAAATTGGAGCCATAATAATTACAGGAGCCCATATTATCAGGCCTAAAATCATTCCAATATAAAATAGTAGTGAACGTAAAAATAACATTATTTTAATTTATCAATAAATTATCTACAAAGGCTGCTAAATCAGTATAAATCGGTATTATACCAATATCTTGTAACCTATTATCATTTGAAGTTTTTTCCCCTTTACCAGTCAGAACTAAAACTGGTTTTGCTCCAGATACAGTTGCAGCTTGTAAATCACGTAATGAATCACCTACTGCATATATTTGTGCTAGGGGAGTGTTTAATCGATTAGCAAATTCATGAAAAAGTCCAGGGCAAGGTTTACGGCATTTACATTTATGTTCATCATTATGAGGACAAAAGAAAATTGCTTCAACTATACCACCTATATTGGATAATTGTTGGTGCATTTTTATATGAATTTGACTCAAATCATCCAAAGTAAATAGTTTACGTGCAATACCTGATTGATTGGTTATCACAATAACCCGATATTGAGCTTGAGTTAAACGAGCTATAGCTTCCAAACTACCGGAAATAGGCTGCCATTCATCCGGTGATTTGATATAAGCATCTGAATCATAATTAATTACTCCGTCTCTGTCAAGTATCACAAATTTTTGCATATATTTAAGTAATTATTTTCTTAGAATATTTTACATACGAATTATCGCATGTATACTCTATTCAGTCTAGTTTTTAGGAATTAAACTTTTAATTGAAGTTATGCAAAAGAGGAAAAAATATAATAAAGTGATCTTTGTACTGGACAAAAAATAAGAAGAATGAGTTAGAAAAGAGTTAAAATACAAAGATTTATATATGGTTTGTATCAATTTATTGCATATAAAATACTGTCATTCCCGTGCAAATGGGAATCTAGGAATATTTGAAATGATTCCCATCCCCAATTTCATGAAGACATGCTTTCGTGAGAATGACAATATTTTATAAGTACATTATTTTAATAAAATTAACATTTTATTATGTTTATCAATGCGTAAATCCTAATGATAGTTAAATTCATAATTTTTAACCATATTAATCAGTACTTAGTTAATTTC
>JASFYV010000238.1:0-16180 GCA_045046925.1 Candidatus Marithrix sp.
TAATTACTTATTTGTCTTTGGGCTTTTACATTTTTGGCAAATTGAGTTCATTTCTTTCATTTGTCTATTTTACCAGTAATTATAGTTTAAGCCCAGTACAATTTTTGTAATGAAGGAACAATTACCAGTGGCGAAAATACCCGTGAATTTGGAACTTCTGATATAGAAATACACGCTCGTGTAATTAATAACAGAGGTAAAATCACAGGTAAAGATGGTATAGATGGTACTTGCTCTGTTCGTGGTGTTTCTGCAAGTAAAATAATGTTATTTGCTAGTGACGCTTTTGTTAATGAAACTACAAACCCAGCTAATGAAGCTTTAATATCAACTGGTGACGGTAGGAACTAGCTATGGTTGGAATAATCATTCAACATGGTGGAGGAATGTTTGTCCAGAACGCTGGAATGTTTACGCTGGGGACGGTGGTGGAATAGAAATCAAAGCTGGTATCATTAAAAATTATTCCAATATTATAGCTGGAGATGGTGGTAATGCAGGAATTGTGTATCATGGTTTGGCTCGGGCTGGAGATGGTGGTTATGTTCTGGTTAGTAGTGATAATGTCAATGATTCTGTAAATACTGGTACTATTATAACTGGTAACGGTGGTTGGAGTAGAGGTTATAGAAATGGCATTAGATACGCTACTGGTGGTAATGTCATTGTTAATCTTGGTGATTTTAATGGAGAAATTGTCGGTGCTCCTGGTAGTTCTCTATGGGGTGACCCAATTAATTTAAACTTTGGTGCAGAACTCAAAATAAGAGATTTTGAAAGTGTTAATTTATACACTGATGAGGGTGGAACTATGAATTTCACCAAAGTGAATGAAAATACCTTCTCAAATATTAAAGTTATTAGTATTGCAACTAAATCCCTAAATGGTGAAGGTGGTAGCTTAGATTTACGTGGACTTAGTGGCAAGATATTTAAAGCTACTGAAAAAGTTGAAATTTTTGCTGATACAATTCTGTTAGATGATGGAGTTGATATTAATGATCTAATTGAAGCTCCGGAAATTGTAATAGGACAAGGCAAATTAATTTACCATGTGCAATTGAATGCAGATCAATATGTAGTTGGTGAACCAAATTCTACAATCACTATTCCGGTACGGGTGTTTAATGCTAGTCCAAAAAGTGATAGTTATACCTTTACCGTAATTGATTCTGCAGATTGGGTCTTAGGAACTATAGCAGAAGTTACAGTTGAAAGTTTAAAATCTGCTGAAGTTAATTTAAATATAACCTTGCCTAGTGAACGTGCAACCAATAATGAAATTACGATAATTGCTACATCTAAGGCTAAATCAAATGTTACTTCAGAAACGAAAATCCATGCAATGGTTCATGCTGGTGAAGATAGTGATGGAGATGAAGTACCTGATGTTTTAGATGCGTTCCCAGATAATTCTACTGAATGGCTAGATACTGATAATGATGGCGTTGGCAATAATACTGATACCGATGATGATGGTGATGGTATGCCTGACACTTGGGAAAATAAGTATGAAAGATTAAGTTCTGTTGTCAAAGATGATGCTGATGATCTTGATGAAGATGGTTTCTCTAACTTTGCAGAATATGAGGCAAATACTGACCCAACTGATCCAAATTCAAAACCAGTAGTAGAACCTGATAATATATCCCCAACAGCAGCTCTCACTATTACTCCAAATACAGGTGAAGCCCCGCTAACCGTTACTTTAGACGGAAGTAATTCCACCGATACTGACGGTACTATTGCCAGTTACAAATGGACAGCTTCCGATGGTCAAACAGCAGAAGGTCAAAATGCGGAATTGATATTTAATGAAGCGGAAACTATACTATCAGTCTTGAAGTAACGGATGATAAAGGAGCTACCAATTTAATAAGTAACAATGTAAGTGCAACAGCACCAGAAATGGTTGGCAATTACAGAACCTCCGGTATAATCCGTGATGACAACAGCAATCCAATTGCTGGCGTAACAGTCAAAATTGCTGATAAAACAGTTATTACCAACGAAAATGGTTACTGGGAAGCTACTGGCTTATTTGCAGGTGAACATGAAGTAATTGCCACTAAAGATGGCTATAATTTCAGACCAACAACATGTGCTTTAAGCATTGGTCAAGATTGTCAACCAAAGATAAAACCAGCTTCCTTACTTGATATTCGTGTTACTTCTAACCCAAGTAAACCTAAACAAGGTGAAAATATAACCTACACTGCTACCATTACCAATAATGGTGACCAAGCAGCAACTGGTATAAATTTCATTGACGTATTACCAGTAGGTTCTCAATTAGTTTCAATTACAGGCTCAGAAGGTAGTAATTGTAATACTGATACAGTTAGCTGTACCTTAGCCGATTTAGAAGCTGGTGCAACTGCAACTATAAGTCTTGTAGTTAGCAATTCACAGGCAAATAGATTAGCCAATACAGTAACTTTAGTATCTAATGAATATCCAGCCAGCGTAGAAACTAAACGCTCAACAGTAATTCCATATCTTTCTGTATCCATGACAGATAACAGCCCAGCAACAATCGGCGGTAATCTGTTTTATACAGTAAAGATTAAATTGAGTGGTTTAGCTCCAACTGCTGCAACTGGTGTTCAACTAGCAATTCAACTACCAAAAGGTGTTGATTATCAACCAATTGTTGGCTGTACTATTGATGATTTATTGATAGCCACCTGTGATATTGGTGACATGGACATTGACAGCGAAACAATAATCAACGTTAGCGGTACTATCACTGACGGTAGGCTGTTATCAATGACTGCTCAAACTAAAGTTAATGACCAAACTAAGGTTTACACTCATACTGCTAAGAAAACCACCAAAATCCTTATACCAATGAGTGATGACTTTAAAGCTGATATGTGTGTCTCACTTGATATAACTGGTTCAATGGGCGAAGAAATTGGAGCAGTTAAAATTGCTACTAAAACCTTTGTTGAGGAATATTTAGCTACTACAAATCAATCTCCACTTATGATGCTCATCGTCTTCAAAGATAACGTGAAACTCAGTACATTTACCACAGATTCAGCAGCATTTTTGAAAAAAATTGAAGGATTACAAGTATCTGGTGGTGGTGACTGTCCTGAAAGCTCAGTCAAGGCTCTCCAAGAATATGCCACTTATACTAAAAATGGTGGTGCAGTGCTTAGTGCTACAGACGCTCCTTCCCATGCAACTGAGGCTGAACTTGATGCTGTTATCAACACTTTAGTTGGTAAAGGTATCAAACCAGTAATTATTTGGACTCAAGGTTGTCAAGCTCAACAGTAGTAGTTTTATGACCTTCCAGAGTTTCTAAAACATGGAAGGTCTTTACCTTAACCTAAAAACCTTCTAGGTCTTTTAAGACACTGGGAGGTTTAGGGAACAAGGGAATTTTTATTTAAGCTCAAAATTATAAATAATATGGATCATTTATTACTGTATAATGAGCTTTAAATAACTTAAAGTTGAGCTACAAAATGTTAGACAAAACCAGCAAGCTAATTACTGATTATATCTATAATAATCCAAATTTATCTTCCAAAGAACTATTTGACGGCATAGATACCAATATAAGTTATGCCACATTAAAAAGAACCTTAGCAAAATTAAAAGCTCAAAACCTGCTCTTATCAATTGGCAATGGTAGAGGAACTACATATAAAATATCAATAACTAATGAACTATTTTATCCATTAAATCTGGATAGCTATTTTACAAAAGAAATAGATGAACGTCAGGTTAAAAGTAGTTTTAATTTTTCATTGATGACCGAAGTACTACCAGTTGTTGATTTATTTACCCAAGAGGAATCACAGCATTTAACAAAATTGCAAGCTGAATATACAAGTAACATATCTCAATTGTCTAAGTTTGAGTATTTGAAAGAGCTTGAACGGTTAGCTATTGATTTAAGTTGGAAATCATCCCAAATCGAAGGCAATACCTATTCTTTACTAGAAACAGAACGCTTGTTAAAAGAACAAGAAACTGCTGAAGGTAAGACAAAAGATGATGCCACAATGTTACTTAACCATAAAGCAGCATTAGATTTTATTATCGCTGAACCTAATTATGTTACTCCATTGACTCTTGCTAGAATTGAAGATATTCACAGTATTTTGATCCAATATCTTGGAATTGAACGTAATATCCGTAAAAGAAGAGTTGGTATTCAAGGTACTAACTATAAACCATTGGATAATGAGTTTCAGATAAAAGAGGCTTTGGAAAATATGTGCAACTTGGTAAATGATAAAAATAATATTTTTGAAAAAGCACTATTGTTATTAGTATTAATATCATATATTCAAGCATTTAACGATGGTAACAAAAGGACAGCAAGAATCATTAGCAATGCTGTTTTAATAAGTAACAATTATTGCCCAATTTCTTTTAGAACTATTAATTCAATTGATTACAAAAAAGCTATGTTGTTATTTTATGAGCAAAACAATATAACAGCATTTAAAGATATTTTTATTAATCAGTTTGAATTTGCTGTAAAAACTTATTTTTAATCTTCTGTTTGACAAAATTTGGTGACTGAATTACTTCAGATGACATAATATTCTCTATTAAATTAAGTATAATTTTATTATATAACAGAGCAAACAAAAATGCCAAAACCTTTCCTAAAAACTATAATTTTTCTTATCTTTATCAGTTCTATACCCATAGTTTTAGCCGATGACTGTGCCAAAATTGCCCAACTAACCGGAGGAGTTTGCATAGTACCACCAATAGCAGATCAAACCGATCCAGATTGGGAAAAAATGTTTACCAATGTTGTGTTAAATGCACTAATCTCCAGTATCCAACCTTCTATAATCACAGTATCTCCCAACCAATTACCTCAAGGAGGAACTGCTAATTTTACTTTGACAGCATCTAAAACTCATTTTGATAATAGTAGTCAAATAGATATTGGAGGTGGCATAATAATAGATATTACCCAAGTTACCTCAGATACTGAAATATCGTTTAATATTACTGCACCAATAAATGCCACGCCAGATTACTATGATATTACCATTAATACTGGATCAGAGATAGCAACTGGTATCGGTGTATTACGCATAACACCAGACTCAAATTCTCCAGAAATATTAAGTATTTCTCCAGCCATAGTATCCAAAAATTCAACTATAGAAATGCAAATCTTTGGTAATGATAAAACCAATTTTACTGACAGTTCTGTTGTCAAATTTGCTTCCAAACAAGCTGATAATTCATTTATAGAAGACACTGGAATTACCGCTCAAATAAAAACTGTAACTCCAAATTTATTAACCATAATCGCCAACGTAACAGCTACTGCATCTGCTGGACTACACAATATTAACGTGTTAACTGGTACGGAAGAAGCCATTGACAACAATGAATTAGGCTCTTTACGCATCAATGAATATGATAGTGATTTTGCTGAAATAACTTCCATAACACCAAATTATGCCTCACAAGGAGATACAATAACTATCAATATAGCTGGTTCAAGTGTTGAGTTTATTGATGATCAAAGTATAGTTAAATTTGGTGCTACTGGAATTGAAATATTATCTACAACAGTAATTTCACCAACTCAAGCAATAGCAGAAATTGAAATAGCTGACAATGCACTTTTAGGAGTTAGAGATGTATATATCACAACTGGAGCAGAAATCGCTACAAAATTAGATGGTTTTGCCATATTTTCTCCAGTATCAATTAGTTTAAATACTAATCAAGGTCAACAAGATGACAACTTACAGTTGATGATCACTGGTGATAGAACTAATTTTGAGCAAGGTGTAACCCAAATAAACTTTGGTGGCACTGGTATTACTACTTCTACAATTAACGTTATAAATCAAACTACAATAGTTGCTAATATTCGAATAACCAATGATGCTGAACCAACAACTAGAGACATATCCGTAGTAACTGGAGAAGAAGTTGTTGCTTTTTTGAATGCTTTTACTGTAACTGCTCTAATAGAAATTGATGAATCCGATACTTCTTTACCAATTCCAGAAGTTGATAAGCCAGATATTTCTTCATCAACTATTAATCCTGAAAAAATTAAAATTAATCCAGGTATTATTGAATTAACCGAAAAAACAAAACAGGTTTCTGAAACAGGTAAAGTTATTATTGTTGCAAAACGAATTAATGGTTCTGACGGTAAAATAACAGTAAAATTTAATACAATAGATGGCTCTGCTGAATCAGGAGACGACTTTACAGCAGTTGATGATGCTTTAACTTGGGAGGATGGTGGTGATAAAGATAAGGAAATAATAATCTCTATTTTAGCTGATGAAAATATAGAAGAAGATGAAATATTTACTCTTAAATTAACTGATGTAACTGGTGATGCTAGTTTAGGTTTGTCTGAAACAGAGATAACTATTTTGGATAAAGTTGTGGAACTACTGGTTGATAAAGAAGAACCAAATTTTCCTCCTCAAATTCCGGTAATTGCTGAACAGAAAAAATTACCCATAGTAAAAATAATTGAGGATTTGAACTCTCCTAAAATAAAACTTCCGACTGAAGAACCAAACCCCTCAATTGATAATGACGATTCAATTCCAGAAAAAGATGTTCCAGTGGAAATTGAAGAAATTACAATAGTTTTACCAAAACCTACTCCTCTTATTTCTTATACACCACCTTGCCCAGAAAGCAATATAATTTACACTTACTGTTCTTTCCAAAATAAAGAGATTAAGGACATATTTATTTCAGAAAATGCCAGTGTATCTAACGCTATCTTAACAGGTATCATGGAAAATCATGGCTGGGCTTCTAATTTAACCATTGAAATTGATGCAAAAGTAACTGGTTTGAATTCAGATAATGATGAAATTGAAGGTGTATTAACTGGTACAATTATCAACAATGGAACGATTGAAAACATAGCTTTTCATGGTGCTTCTATTTCAGGTGGTACTTTAGGAGGGATAATTTTTAACAATAGTAAAATTGATGGAATCTGTAGCGTAAAATTAGCACCAGATACTCATATTATTAGCGGTATTTTATGTGGAGAAATAATAGGTAATCTTGAACATCCAGCAATATTAGAAGCTCTAATTATCAAAAAAGGTAGTTATCTCGAAAATGTTATCATTGCTAATGATGTTATATTTGAGGATGAAAACCAAGTTACTATTGGAGAAAATGTTGTTTTCCTTCCTTAATTTTATATTTTAACATGGTAGTCCAGAATAAAGTAACTGTTGGAAATAAGATTGCAGGTTTTGCAATAAATTATAGAACTTCAGTTGCTAGATTGAAGTTCTATTCAATAATTTCTAATCGTTATTATTAGTAGTCACATCTGGCCGTTTACGTCTACGATTACGACGTACATAAGCTGTATTAGGACGACTTTCTAAAGAACGATTGTCAGAATTAGAATTATTATTCTCAGTTTTTTTAGTATTATCTGTAACTACATTAGCCGATGGTATTGGACGTGATGTTTTTGTATAACTACGAGTATGTTTCTGTACAGCTTGTTTACCAATGGTTTTGCCACGTTTGGGTTTAGATGGAGCAGGACGTGGTGGAAGTGTATTAATTTCAGATTTTTCCTTAGAAAACATCTTACTCCAAAAACGTTTCATCAATCCAGGAGATTTATTTTTAGCCAATACTGGAGGAGCATTATGCGTAACTCCTTTAACAGCTGGTTCTTCTGGAGTTTCTGATTGACTAGAGCTACTGTAATCATCTGTGTCTGGTTGTTTAGGAGGTGGTATTAGTTTATAACTAATTTTCTCATTCTCACTTTTACTGTCCAAGCGTACCCGTTGTACATCGTACATAGGGGTATCCATATTAGGATTAGGTATTAACAAAATATTA
Organism: Candidatus Marithrix sp.; assembly: GCA_045046925.1. Classification (GTDB taxonomy): domain Bacteria; phylum Pseudomonadota; class Gammaproteobacteria; order Beggiatoales; family Beggiatoaceae; genus DRQV01. The sequence goes on from JASFYV010000238.1 coordinate 7,855, forward strand.
ATATTCTGTCGGCTTTCAATTTCTAATACAGTTTGGCGTTTGTCGTTAAGTAAATAAGTCACTACTTCTACTGGGACTTGAGCAATAATCTTATTAGTTCTATCTTTCATTGCTTCTTCTTCGATTAAACGCAAAATAGACAATGACAATGATTCAACACTACGAATACTACCTTGTCCACTACAACGAGGACAGACAATCTGACTTGATTCACCTAAAGAAGGACGCAAACGTTGACGAGACATTTCTAATAAACCAAACCTAGATATACGCCCAACTTGAACTCTAGCTCGATCTAATTTTAAAGCTTCTCTAATACTGGTTTCCACTTCTCGTTGATTTTTATGACTGAGCATATCTATAAAATCTATTACTACTAAACCTCCTAAATCCCGCAGACGTAACTGCCGAGCAACTTCATCAACAGCTTCTAAGTTGGTAGTTAATGCAGTTTCTTCAATATCAACTCCTTTAGTAGCCCGAGCCGAGTTAATATCAATAGATAATAAAGCTTCAGTATGATCAAGGACAATAGCACCACCAGAAGGTAATTTAACTTCCCGTTGAAAAGCAGTTTCTATCTGACTTTCAATCTGATAACGAGTGAATAATGGCACTGTATCTTGATATAATTTAACCTTATTCAGATGTTGGGGCATTACTTGCTGCATAAAAGCATAAGCTTCTTCATAGATTTCTTGGTCATCAATATAGATTTCGCTAATATCTTCTCGCAAATAATCACGAATTGCCCGAATAATAATATTGCTTTCTTGATAAATCAAAAATGGAGCGACATGTTTTTGGGCTGAAGTTTCTACTGCTTGCCATAATTGTAATAAATATTCTAAATCCCATCTCAACTCATCGGCAGTTTTATTAACCCCGGCAGTACGCAGTATAACACCCATTCCATCAGGTATTTTCAAAGTACTAAGAACTTCTCTAGCTTCACTACGATCTTCACCTTCAATTCGCCGTGACACTCCACCAGCTCTAGGGTTATTTGGCATTAAAACTAAATATCGACCAGCTAAACTAATAAAAGTAGTTAAAGCTGCACCTTTGTTACCACGTTCTTCTTTATCAACTTGAACAATTAATTCTTGACCTTCTTCAAGTGCATCTTTGATAGTACGTCGTTGTTTACTTTCAGTGGAAGTGGAATCGGCTTTAAAATAAGACCTAGAAATATCTTTAAGTGGTAAAAAACCATGTCTGTCAGCTCCAAAATCAATAAATGCAGCTTCTAAGCTAGGTTCTATACGAGTAATTTTACTCTTGTAAATATTCGATTTGGTTTGTTTTCGCCTTATTGTTTCAATATCAAAGTCAAATAACCTTTGACCATCCACCAATGCAACCCGTAATTCTTCCGGTTGCGTAGCATTAATTAATATTCTTTTCATTTTAAAGTTAATCCTTGTTCTGCTCGACCAATTTTCCTTAATTGGGAGCATTAACTGATATTATCTTGGTTTTAAATTATCGCTAATTAAGTTCAAATTTTATATAATATCCAGTTAATATAGTTTAGTCATAAATCGGGGAATCTTAGTTTAATCATTATAAAATATACATGAAATCTCTATTTTAATTTTTTTTTGGAGTTTTTCCTTAAAATATTTGTAAGGTTTACTTAGTTGCTCCAAGTTAGAAACGAGAAAATTATTTAAACTTATGCACATTCTTATAAAATAACTAAAGTTACGCAAACTGTTGTATATAGATTTCACGTAGGATGTAACGAGTTTACGAATTACATTAAAGAAACCCAATTTACCAGATGAAACTAATGCAATTCATTCCTCATTGCATCCTATAAATATATTTTAACTAACTCTGCATAACTTCAATAAATAAAATTATACCCGACCATTTAATATTCTAATGTATAGATTAATCATCAGAATTTAATATAGATATTGTTTACTGTATGGGTAGCTAACTTCTATATTTTAAATACTCATCTTTTGAACTTTGGTCTAAACTGTTATAATTTTTAATATGAGCAACCTTGAACACCGTCCTATAACTTATTTAGATATTCCAGCAGAAAAAGCTGGCCAACGTATTGACAACTTTTTACACACTTATCTTAAAGGTGTACCTAAAAGTCACGTTTATCGAATCTTACGCACTGGGCAGGTACGTGTTAATAAAAAACGGATCAAACAGACTTATCGTTTGCTTGCAGGTGATCGTTTACGTATTCCGCCGATACAATGCAAGCCATTAACTTTGCCAATCTTAAATACTAATCGTAAACAAGCATTGACAAATTCTATTATATACGAAGATAATTTCTTATTAATTCTCAATAAACCAGCTGGTATGGCAGTACACGGTGGCAGTGGCATTAATGCTGGTGCAATCGAAAGTTTACGGGTTTTATACCCTGCTGCTCCTTACCTTGAATTAGTACATCGTTTAGACCGTGAAACTTCTGGCTGTCTAATGATTGCCAAAAAACGTAGTATGTTACGACGTTTACACACCTTGCTGCGTAATGGTGATATCTATAAACAATATATTACCTTAGTTCAAGGCCATTGGGATCCACGTAAAACTGAAGTAAAAGTTCCATTACGCAAAAATGTCTTACAATCAGGTGAACGTATTGTGCGAGTTTGTTCTGATGGTAAATTGGCAATAACCAAATTCCATATTATACAACAATTCACTGACACATCTTTATTACAAATTCAGCTAAAAACTGGCCGAACTCATCAAATTAGAGTACACGCGGCTCACGAAGGACATCCTATTGCTGGTGATAATAAATATGGTAACCGGGATTTTAATCAACAAATGCGACAGTTAACACTTAAAAATTTATTTCTACATGCAGAAAAATTAGTAATTGATTTACCTGAAATTGATTATCACCTTACTATTAATGCACCATTACCAGCAAATTTACAAAAGGTTTTAACCAATCTGGGTTAATCCTAAAGTAAACGTATTTTAGATTGTTTGGTTTTAATTTCCAATAGTTAAGTGTAAAATAATTAGGATATAATTTTGTATAGTATGTTTTATATTGAATTTTATTAGTTTTTCTAATATAGTTCTTTAATTAAAGCTGTTAAAATATTTTTGGCTATACAATATCCTAAAATACTTAATGGTATTTGGCTTGTTTAATAGTATAACACTCTCACATATTATTTAGTATTAGAATTTATTAATCTAATTTCTGGTACGATATACTAAAGCCAACACAATATTTGCTATATTTATAACAATTCATTTAAACTAATTTTAAACTTTGCACTAGTTTCTAAAGTGCATTGATATAATATCATCAATTTGATAATAATTAGTAATTCACTTTCGAGATGTATAAGGCATCTTATCAAAAATAAGGTTAAATATAACGTGTCAACAGTAATTCCAACTAATGAAGAAAATTGGGAACGAGATATTTTAAATCGTTTAGCTTTTGCAGCTCTTAACGAACAAAGGAGAGCAAGACGTTGGAGAATATTTTTTATGTTCCTAACATTTTTGTATTTATTTCTTATTTATCTAGCAGTAATGGATCCAGAATGGCAAATTTCTGGTGAAACTATCGGAAATAATAAACATACGGCAATCGTAGAAATTAAGGGAGTTATTTCCAGTGAAACTGAAGCTAGTGCTGATAAAGTTATATCTAATTTAAGAGATGCTTTTGAACATAAAAATACAGCTGGAGTTATTATTCGTATTAATAGCCCAGGTGGTAGCCCAGTGCAAGCTGGATATATAAATGATGAAATAATTCGGTTAAAAAAAGAATATCCAGAAATTCCATTATATGCAGTTACTACCGATATTTGTGCTTCAGGTGGTTACTATATTGCCGTTGCTGCTGACAAAATTTATGCTGATAAAGCTAGTATTATAGGTTCAATTGGAGTATTAATGAGTAGCTTTGGATTTGTCGGAGCAATGGAAAAAATGGGAATTGAACGGCGTTTATTAACTGCTGGTGAACATAAAGGATTTTTAGATCCATTTTCTCCAACTAAAGAAGGAGATATAGCTCACATTAAAACTGCTTTGGATAATATCCATACCCAATTCATTGAAGTAGTAAAAAAAGGCCGCGGTGAACGTTTGCAAAATGCTGATGAATCACAGATTTTCTCTGGATTAGTTTGGACTGGTGAACAAGCCGTAGAGATGGGTTTAGTGGATGGTTTAGGGAGCAGTAGTTATGTGGCTCGTGAAATTATTAAAGCTGAGAAATTAAAAAACTTTACTTCTAAACCAAATTATTTAGATCAATTTGCTAAACAATTGGGAACTTCAATGGCTGAATCTATACAATTTTTGTTAAATTCTACTATAAGATAGTTAAATTAATATGCCATTACGCAACATACGACGACATCACAATATCGCTGCTGAACAATACGATCCTAAACAACGTATTGTAGGCGGTATTGTACTATTTTTAATGATGTTGCTTATTTATGGAATTTTGAAAATAATGTTAGGTATTTCAGCTCCAGATAAATTTGCAATAGATAAAGCTTTAGAGTTTGAAAATTTTAGTATTGTTAGTTCTGAAAATATATTAGATACTAATGCAATTAAGACTTCTCGACTTAACCAAAAATTTTCAGCTATTATACCTAGAAAATTTGTATTTTTAGATTTGAGCGGTAAATCCATGCAGCCTGAAGAAACAAGTAGAATGACATCTTCTGTTGTTTCTGGTGATATATATGCTCATATAATAGGTGAAGATCGATGGTATGTACAGGTAGCAAGCTTTAAAAATAGAAGTCGTGCTCAACGTTTGGTAGATAAAATTAAGGAAAGAAATATAGCAACTGAAGTACATATTATTTCTACTGGTGATTGGCTTGCAGTACGCCTACCACCAGAATCTGAACGTAGCACAGCTCAACAACAAAAAAATAAGTTGCGTAGAACATTAGGGGTTAGACCAACAATTAACAAAATAAAATGATGAATTTAGCAGCAATTGCTATCGGAGGAGCTGTAGGAGCATTATTACGGTTTTGGGTATCCTCAGGTATTTATTATATTTTAGGTAAAGAATTCCCTTATGGCACCTTAGCCGTAAATATTCTAGGTAGTTTTTTGATGGGATTTTTATATATTTTATTTTTAGAACGGATAGTTAGTAGTGAATTAAGGGCTATTGTATTAATAGGATTGCTTGGAGCATTTACTACTTTCTCTACCTTTTCTATAGAAACCATGAACTTGTTATTAGATGGTGAACAAACTAAAGCCTTATTAAATATTTTTTTGAGTGTAGGTTTGTGTTTATTAGCAACTTGGATGGGAATGTTGCTAGCGAGGCAAATATGAAACAAATCACCATGGTGCGTGTTTATCTAATATTTTTTCTCATATTCAAAATATAATTGAACCAAATAATACTATTAACTAGCAAGATGATTGATAAGAATTAAATTTTTTTGAGGATTAAAATATGGATGAAGCAAAATTTAAAACTACTTATCGGGAAATGAACCCATTACCTTGTATTTTTAGAAAAGTAATTTTAAGTAATAAGTTTAATTGTGAAAAAGTCCAGCATTTGAATATTGCTGAACGTGAAACAGTTAATTGCAGTTCTAATAATGCCTATAAAATATGTTTTAATTTATTAAATTTGTTGGAGAAAAACTCTCAGGTTGCATTACATTTAACAAATATTAGTACACAATTAACTCATAGTAAAGCTATGAAGATACAATGTGGTGGTTTGTTAGGCATACAAAATTCCTTGGAATCAAATGGAGAAATTATAAATATTTACTCTTTGCTACAACAGGCTCTGCTTGAATTCCAAAGTTTGGAAAATTTACCTTATCAAAATATTATTGGGATAATTGTCCATTATGAAGTTAGAAAAAAAACATAATAATATTTAGCTACTATTTCCTACCTTTAAGCAAATAAGTATTCATTTTGCCTTTACCTTTTATTTCAATTAAACCACGTTCTTCTAAAAAAAATTTATCCTTAAGTCGATTATATACAACTTCTGAAACTTGGATTTCATCTGAAACACCATGTGATTCCATACGGCTAGCAGTATTTACAGTATCACCCCATAGATCATAATTAAACTTATGCTTTCCAATAACTCCTGCCACAACAGGGCCTGTATGCATTCCTATCCTAATTTTAAAATCTTCTTGATTTTGTTCATTTAACCAAGCAATTTCATCTAGCATCTCTATCGCCATATCAGCAACTGCTTCAACATGGTCGTCACGTGGAGTTGGTAAACCACCAACTAACATATAAGCATCACCAATAGTTTTTATTTTTTCTAAACCATGTTTCTCACTCAATCTGTCAAAAGCTATAAAGATCTGATTTAATTTTTCTACTAAATCGGAAGCTGAAACTCCGGCAGATAATTCAGTAAATCCAACTAAATCAGAGAATAATACTGTAACATCTTCAAATTTATCGGCAATAGTATGCACTCCAACTTTCAAACGATCAGCAATTGCTTTTGGTAAAATATTTAGCAATAATTTCTCTGATTTTTCTTGTTCTATTTGTAATTTCTTAATAAAAGCTAATTCTCGGTCTCGCAATCGTTTTCGTTCCAAAGTAGCAGAAATTTTTGCATTTAAAATAACCTGATTAAACGGTTTTTGCAAATAGTCTTCAGCACCCATTTCTATACAATGAACTACACTGTCAATTTCATCCAAAGCCGAAATCATAATAACTGGGATTTGAGCTAAATCTTTATCAGTTTTAATAGTTTCTAAAACTTGATAGCCATTCATTTCTGGCATGATAATATCAAGTAGCACTAAATCAAACTTTTTATTACGGATTTTCTCTAAAGCTTGTAAACCATTTTCAGCTTCGTCAACTTCAAATCCTTCTTTTTTTAAACGACGTGACAACAATTCACGATTGTTCTCACCATCATCTACAACTAAAAGTGAAGCATTTTGCGATAAATCGTTTATATCATCTTCAACAGTAATATTATGAATATCAATCTTATCAGTTTCTAATGAAGATTTAGCAACTTTGTTAATCTTAAAAGCCGGTTTTTTGGGTTTTACTATTCCTATATTTGATAGTTCTTGATCTAGCGGTTGGTTTGGTCTTTTAGAAAGGTATGATAAATCACCAATTAATGTTAATAAGCGTCTAGCAGAATTAAGAACTTTTTGTAAATCAAGTATAGCATCTTTATGTTCTTCGGCATCCATATCTTCCATATCTTCAAGTAACATTTCGCCATAGCCAATAATTGCATTAATTGGAGTACGTAAATTATGACGAATTTCAGAAGTTATGTTATTAAGATCAATTTCACCTTGAGAAACACTTTTTTTAGAAAATAATTGAGTAATTAGATTTGATAATTGTTCACCAGCAGATAACACTTTGTTAAGGTCTGAAATAAAACCTGGTTCTACAATATGAACGTTAGCATATTCCAATAGCATTTCAGTATAAGCGATAATTGTACTTGTGGGAGTCAGTAAATCATGTCCCATATCTATAAGTTCATTATCTTGTAAGCTATTTGGTTTTAAACTATTAATACCAACAACGCTCATAACACTCAGCGTCCTATTATCGTGCAAGTAAGGTTTCGATTTTGCCAAGTAAACGTGGCAATTCTATTGGTTTGGTGTCATAGTCATCACATCCAGCAGCAAGTGCTTGTTCTCGATCACCAGACATAGCATGAGCAGTTAAAGCTATAATTGGAATATTTTGGGTATCATCTGCTGCTTTAATTTCTTTAGTAGCTGTCCAACCATCTTTTACTGGTAAACTCATGTCCATTAAAATTAAATCCGGTTTGCTACTATGTGCCATATCCACACCTTGTCCACCATCCACAGCAATTTCAACTTCAAATCCCTTCCGTTTTAAACGTCTGGATAACATGTCACGATTCATTTCATTATCTTCTACTACTAAAAGCTTTGTCATTCATAGTCTCCTTTAAAATAGGTATAATTTCCATAGTAATATTTTGGATTATAAGCAATATTATCTATATAAAATTATTTGTGAAAAATAGTTAAATTATTACTTTATGTAATGTTTAAAATAAATAGTTAAAGAAATCTAGTTTCTTATAACACATTCTTAAGCTGCTGTTAAGCTTATCTCCAAGACAAAGTTAGAATTAACTAAAATTATTAAGGAGCAAATTATTTTTATATATTCAATCAGAATATTATCAATAGTTCGGACAGTTTTACAAAGTATAATGTCAATAGATGTAAAGGGTTATCTTTAAGGATTTTAATTAAATATAACTCAGCTAAAAACCTGAGTTTGATTTAATTGAGTTTAGTAA
>JASFYV010000239.1:0-6039 GCA_045046925.1 Candidatus Marithrix sp.
TGTAGGATGTAATGAGTTTACGAATTACATCTTTCGAGTCACATTTAGATACACGATTGATGCAATTCATTCTGCATCCTACATTTATATACCATTATTTAGGAAAGATGCTTAATTTAGAAGCAAATATTTAAATTATATTTAATTGCTAATTTCTAGAAAATAATTTTGGTAGAGTAGGAAAAGCTAACACTTCATTAATATGTTCAGCTCCAGTAATCAACATTAATAAACGATCTAAACCTAATGCTACTCCAGAACAATCAGGTAAACCATGTTCTAAAGCAGCTAAAAAAATTTCATCTAATGGGTAAACTGGTAAATTTAACTCTTGCCTAGTAACTAAATCCTTCTCAAATCGACGGCGTTGTTCCACTGGATCAGCTAACTCATAAAAACCATTTGCTAATTCAATCCCCTGCACATAAAATTCAAACCGTTCAGCTAATAGTGGATTAGCTACTTTTTTACGAGCCAAAGCCGCTTGACTAGCTGGAAAATTAGTTATTACACTAGGGCGATTTGCTTGACCTAACTCAGGCTCAATTTGTTGAGAAATTATTAATTGTAAACAAGTATCTCTATCCAACAACTGACTATCTTGAACGTTGTTTAAATATGCCTGTAGTTCTGATATAGAGCTATGCAGTGGGTCTAAATTAGTATACTGTTGAAAAACTTCACAATAATCTAAATATTCTGCTGGTTCACAGTGTAATAATACTTGTAAAAATTCATCAATTTCTTTAATCAAATCAGCTTGGTTAAATCCAGGTCGATACCATTCCAACATACTAAATTCAGGACTATGCCAGCGTCCAGCTTCATTATCCCGAAATACTTTAGCTATCTGAAAAATAGCTCCACTACCAGCTACCAATAAACGCTTCATAGCTAATTCTGGCGAAGTTTGTAAAAATAACCGAGTCTTATCAGAGTATTCAGTATATAAAGGTTCAATAGTTGGTTCTGGTACGCTACTAATAGATAAAATGGGAGTTTCAACTTCCAAAACTTGTCGGTTTGTAAAGAACTTACGAATATCTTGATATAATTTGTTACGTGCTTGTAACATTGCCAAATTAGCTGTTGGTCTCCAAGGCATAATTTAATCCAAGTTTTTTTCTATATATTCACATTCATCCGCAATTACACAAGATTGACATCTTGGTTTACGAGCTATACAAGTATGCCTACCATGTAAAACTAACCAATGATGAGCATTTAGTAAATATTTTTTTGGTACATTAGCCAATAGTTTCGTTTCAACTTGTAACACATTTTTACCAGAAGCTAAACCAGTGCGATTACCAACCCTAAAAATATGAGTATCAACAGCAATAGTTGGTTGTTTAAAAATAGTATTTAAAATCACATTAGCTGTTTTACGCCCAACCCCAGGTAGCTCTTCTAGTTCCTTTCTACTATTCGGTACAACACCATTATGTTTAGTTATTAATATTTCACAAGCTTTAATAATATTTTTAGCTTTAGTATTATATAACCCTATAGTTTTAATATATATCTTTAATTTTTCTTCTCCTAAATCAAATATAGTTTGGGCAGTATTGGCAACTTTAAATAATTTTGGAGTTGCTTTATTAACTCCTTTATCAGTGGATTGAGCAGAAAGTACAGTTGCTATGAGCAATTCAAATGGAGTAGTGTAGTCCAATTCTATGTTTGGATTTGGATTGTGGGCTTGTAAATTAGCGAACAATTTTTGCCGTTTTTTGGTATTCATTTTGAATATTAATAAGATTAGTAGTGCTTGATATTTTAAAATAAATCGTCTATATATACTATTATATAATAAAAAGATATAATAGGAGATGGAGATGCGAAATATTAAGAAAATTTATTAAAAAATGTTTTAGAGGACTAAATTATGAAATACCTTAAATATATATTATTAATATTAATGATTAATAATCCAACAAATGCTACTGATATCAAAGTGAGTTTTAGTCATAGCAATATGTTTGGTATTAACATAGAAAAAATTCAATTTGATAATATAATCCTTGGATTACCAGTTTATGAGCAAGTAGAAAATTCATCAGCTAATATAGAAGAAGAATCTATAGCCATAATTTATGCAATGTCTTATCAGGAAATGAATTATAGTACTTCATTTAAGGTTTGTCGTTATAACTCTGGCAGATTATATTTATTGCCTCAGTTAACTCCTGAAGAACCTTATTGTGATGTTGCAAAAGGATTAGACTTATCTAACAGCTACGGTTTTAGTTTAGAAACAGATAGAGTACAAATAAATAATATTATTAGTAATGAAGCCATTCATAATATTACTTTCAGATTTAATTTTGATACATTACAGTTAGAACAAGATGATGGAATAATTATACTACCATCGTCAGCCCCTAATTATATACGAATTATATTAGATTGGCATTCAGATTTACCAGAACTGGATGCTCATTTAACCGGTCCAATTGCTCCATACTCATTTGAACATTTTCATCTCTATTTTCATGATATACATAATAATGGTGGCATTGCAACACTGAATGTTGGTTATGATGAATTTGAAACTAGGCCTGAAATAGTTACAATATTACCACCAATAATTAATTTTGAAACTCAGCAAAGAGATACAATTTTACGGCCTGGGTTTTATCGGTTCACAGTCCAACATTTTTATGGAAATGGTAATTTATTAGATTCAAATGCTAAAGTACGATTACAGATTGGGAACGATCCAAATGAACATTTATTTGAATTACCCAATTATGAAGGTATTGAATTACTTGGTGAAATGGATATTTGGATAGTATTTGAATTAGAAGTACTAAATGATGGAACTGTAAATATTAGACCTATACAACGATATGAATTAGGTATTAGTCCAAGTGAAGTATAAGTTTTGATGCCCAAATTTTAATTACTGAGCTAAATTTTGGGCTTTTTTTATAAAAACTAATCTTATTTATCAACTGGTTTTAACTCAAATATTTTCTCTCTATTTTGCCAATAAAAACGCAGAGTTTTATGCACAGTTTTTACCACAGCTCGTGGGGTAACTGTAGCTCCAGTAAATTGATCAAAAATTCCACCATCTAGCTTAACTTTCCAGCCTTTATCTGTTGGATCAAGCAGAGAATGGCCGTTAAATCCCAAAACCCATTTAGATCGCAATAAATCCACTTTATCACCCAGACCAGGAGTTTCTTTATGGGATACTATGCGAACTCCAATCACTACACCAGCATAATTAACAGCAACTAACATATTGATACGTCCATTATAACCATCTGGAGCTGTGGGAGTTAAGATTGCGGCAACAGGTTTTTTATCTTTTCTAGCTATATAGATAGTTAAATTACCATCAATACCTAACTCCTTACTTGGCATTTTTTTAATATCAGTGAACAGATCATTATTATATGTATTTTCTGGAACTAAAGCTGTTAAAGTACGCAATAACGCTTCTCGTTCATTAGTTTTAATTTGCGTAAAAGTAGCCTGATAACTGAAAGCTACTAATCCTCCACCTAATATAGCAAAAATGGTTAAAATACTGGCAGTTCTTAATATTGACCACATAATTTAATGTCCAAATACCCGAGGTTGAGTATAATAATCAATAACTGGTACTGACATATTCATTAATAAAATAGCAAATGCCATCCCATCTGGGTAACCTCCCCAAGTACGAGTTATATAAATTAATAAGCCAATTCCAATTCCAAACACTAATCGACCTTGATTAGAAGTTGCCGCAGTCACTGGGTCAGTAGCAATAAAAAAAGCTCCAACTATAGTGGCTCCAGTAAAAATATTAAATATAGGCGATGGATATATATCTGAATCAATTAAGAAAAAAATACCAGATATAATAGATAGAGCAGTTAAAATAGCAACTGGAATATGCCAAGTAATAACCTTTTTATATATAAGCCAACAACCTCCTAACAGGAAAGTTAGGTTAATCCATTCCCAACCTTTAGCCCCTATAATGCCAAATATTGGTTTGGTTTTTATTTCATAAACTGTTTTAAATTGGCCTAATTCAGTTTTCATAGTGTCCAGTACTGTAGCCCCAGTAAAACTATCTAACGTTAGCCCACCAGTAGGATGGCCATAGAAAACAATATTTAAACTATCTAATATACCAGCGTAATTATAACCCAAAGTTGATAAAGCTGGCCATTGTGTCATCTCAACTGGAAATGAAATTAACAATACAGCATAACCTACCACAGCCGGATTAAAAGGATTATAACCTAGTCCACCATACAGGTGTTTGGCAAAAACAATTCCAAATGCAGTACCTACCACAGTCATCCACCAAGGTAAAAATGGAGGCAATGCAATTGCTAGTAATAAAGCTGTGACTAAGGAACTATAATCTGTTAAGGAAGGTAATATTGGCCGCTTACGAATCCATAATATAATGGCTTCACATACTAATGCTGTTATACATGCAATCGTAATAGTGATAACAACACCAAATCCAAAAAAATATACATACATAGCAATACCAGGAACTAGTGCATATATAACCTGACGCATTATTTTTGCGATACTGTTACCTTGATGAATAAAAGGTGCTGTTGAAACTTTAAATAGCATTATTATATTTGTGTCTAAATGTTGGATTGGTAAAACAATCGGTTTGGATATACTGTGAAGTAATTAATTATAAAGATAAACTTTATAGTTTAGTTCCCTTTAATTAAACTCATTTCTATTGTAGTTGGAATAATATTAGTTAATTTAAATCCAGCATCTGTAAATAATTTATCAGATTCAGTTCGTACTTTTCCAGAAGATAACATTACTAGCATATTCAAATCTTTAATTCCATTTCGCCAAGAAGAATCATCATTTATAACAGTTTCAATAACTAATAATTGACCAGTTTTTGGCATGGCTTGATAACAATTTTTTAGGATTTGAATTGCTTGTTGATCATTCCAATTATGTAGAATATTTTTTAACATATATACATCTAAACCTACAGGAACTGATTCAAAAAAATTCCCAGCTACAAAGTTACAACGCTCTTTAATATCTACAAATAAATCTTTAGCTTTGTCAATAGTATATTTTTGGTCAAATAAGGTTCCTTGTAAATTGGGATATTTTTGTAAAATAGCTGTCAGTAAACTTCGTTGTCCACCTGCAATATCAGCCAATTTACTTATATTAGCAAAATCATAAACTGCTAAAATAGCATTGTCATGTATTACTGATAATTCTGCCATAGCACGATTGAATAATTCGGCTGAATCAGGATTCTGTTGATTGTATTTATAACGGTTCATACCATAAACATTTTCAAAAGAACTTGTCCCAGTATTTATACTATGAATTAGATTTTCCCAACAAGCATATTCTTAACTTGCTCGTAGTAAAATAAAATTTCGTACAGAACCAGATTCATTATCTTGTAAGCAAGCAGATAAAGAATTATTTTTAAAATATTTAGGTTTAGTTTCTACAAAAATTCCCATTCTAGCTAAAGCTCTTAATAGGCGACAAAGTGAATCATTATCTGTATTAGTTGCTATTATTGCTAAGCTATCATTGTGTTGTGTTTTATCTTTGAGTAAGTCAGCAATGCCCACAATTTAGTAACAACAAATATACATTGGGAGACGAAAAACCAGCTGTCATTTGTAAGATCGTTTTTATAGGGGAAGTGTTATTATCGATTAAGTCCATAGATAGCATTATACAATAATTCCCTCAGTTATACTAATTTCTTATAGCTCTGATATTAAAAGTTATATATGGCAATTTTCAATACTATAATATTCCATTTACTAATACAAGGAAGCTCAAACCACTATATTCGCCTCAACTTAATCCTATCGAACATAGCACAAGCTAAGGCTATTAAAAAGCAATTGTTCTATTCACTGAGCTTGCCAAGTACAAAATTTAATCATTTTATACTGGTTTTGCTCACAGTATAAGTAGGAAGACAAAATTATATTACCAAAAATTAAGTAAAATTAATATTATAATTTTTTCCAATATTAGCTAGTATATTATACAAAGAATCTCTCA
>JASFYV010000240.1:0-4524 GCA_045046925.1 Candidatus Marithrix sp.
CTATTATAAATATCATTATAAATAGGGTTATATATTTATAAGAACTTATACAAAATACACCATGAACAACAAAATTTTAGTTACGGGAGGAACCGGTTACATAGGTTCACATACAGTTGTTGAACTTCAAAACAAAGGCTTTGAAGTAATTATCATTGATAATTTATCAAATTCAAAAATTGAAGTATTAGACGGTATTGAAGAGATTACAGGAAAACGCCCAGAATTTGAATGTGTTGATCTAACTGATACGAGCCAACTTTCAGTTTTTTTTAAAAAGTACTCCAATATCAGTTCAGTTATTCATTTTGCTGCTTTTAAAGCAGTAGGTGAATCTGTGCAAAATCCTTTAAAATACTATTCAAATAACCTGATTAGTTTAATTAATCTTTTAAATCAAATGAAGATCCATGCAATAAGTGGAATCGTTTTTTCATCTTCATGCACCGTATATGGGCAACCAGATAAATTACCTGTCTCGGAGAACTCGCCTATTCAGTTAGCTAACTCACCCTATGGAAACACTAAACAAATCTGCGAGGAAATTATTCGTGATTCCATTCTAGCCAAACTTATTGATTATTGTATTTCATTGCGTTACTTCAATCCTATAGGGGCACATCCTTCTGCAATAATCGGGGAATTACCATTAGGAGCACCTAATAATCTGATTCCGTATATTACACAAACAGCAATTGGATTAAAAGATCAACTCAAGGTTTTTGGTAATAATTATAACACTCCGGATGGTACTTGTATTCGGGACTATATAAATGTAACGGATCTTGCTAAAGCGCATGTAGTATCTGTAGAGCGTCTATTTAAAAAAAACTCAAAAGAAAGTTTTGAAGTATTTAATCTCGGAACAGGGAAAGGTGTTTCCGTAATGGAAATCATTAAAACATTTGAAAAAACCTCTCAACATTCTTTGAATTATAAAATAGTGGAAAGAAGAGAAGGCGATGTGGAACAGATATGGGCTGACACAAGTTATGCTAATAAAGAACTAGGATGGAAAGCCGAGACCAATTTAGAAGATACAATTCTATCATCCTGGAAGTGGGAACAATATATACGAACTAAACATGCGTGATTTTGATTTAAAAGCCTTCGTTTTCGAAGACTATTCAAATTCTTCAAAATTTTATATAACTGATATTTAATTCATTAGCAAGATTGGCATTTGTATTGAGTTAGAATTAATATAATGAAAAGCCTATTACTATGAAAACAATTATGACAAATTTACTCGATAAATTAAGAACCAGAGTACATTTAAATCTGGATACAATTCGTACTAACGAATTAGAAGTAAAACAAATACTTAAACAGCCAATAACAAGTATTCGTTCCAAAAAGCTTTCAAACCGTTTTATTTTAAGCAAACAGATTTTGGAAGAAAACAAAGAGTTACTTCAAATTCAATATCTTATTATCGATTATTTGAATCAGTATAAAGGTTTTCCTGATTACAGCAATGAAATTGAAGATCTGAAAAGAATAGAGGATGAAATAGATCATAAACTTAAAAATAATGATAATATAACTGAAAGCTCTCATGATGAAGTATCCGAAAACGAACCTAAGCATTTTTATCGCAATACTGAAGAACAAGATGAAAGAACAATCGCTGAAAAACAAGCTGGTTCACTATTTGAACTTACAGTTAGTGGGGAACTGAAATTTAACAAAACTCATCCTGAATTTTATAACAGTGTATTTTTTGATAAGTTATTAACTTATTACATTCAAAATGAAGAGTACGAAAAATGTGCTCAGCTTTCAAAAATTAGAAGAAACTAATTGGTATAAATTTCAAAACATAAATACTATGAATAACCGAGATATTATAATTACCGGTCTTCAATCATGGGATATTCAAATAGGAAGTAACTGCAAAAATATTGCTTTGGAATTTTCCAAACACAACAGGGTATTATATGTAAACCCACCTTTAGATCGTCTATCATCTTTTCGTAACAGGATTAAAAGATCTTCAAATGAAAATTTAATTGAGATAAAAGAGAATCTCTGGATATATTATCCTCCGAGTAAAATTGAGTCGATTAGCCGTTTACCTATTAATTTTTTATTCGATATTTTGAACAAGCGCAACAATCGCATTTTTGCAAAGGATATACACAAAGCAATTAATAAACTGGGATTTAGCAACTATATTCATTTTTGCGACAGCGATATGTTACGTAGTTTTTATCTAAAAGAATTGTTAAATCCTGATTTTTACATCTATTATACCCGCGACAATCTTGTGGCTGTGAAGTATTGGCAAACGCAAGGAAAAAGAATTGAATCTTTACACATGGCAAAAGCAGATATAGTTGTTGCAAACTCAACATATCTGGCAAAACTTGCTTCAGACTATAACTCACACAGTTATTTTGTAGGGCAAGGTTGCGATTTGTCTGCATTCAGACCTGAAAACATACAAATTGTACCAAAGGATATAGCTTCGATACCAAACCCAATTATTGGATATATCGGAGCTTTAAAAACTTTGCGACTTGATATTGGAGTAATTGAGCATATTGCAAATTCCAGGCCTGATTGGAGCATTGTGTTAGTAGGTCCTGAAGATGATGATTTTAAAGCAAGCAACTTACATAACATGCCAAATGTTTGGTTTTTAGGCATAAAAGAAGAAAAGGAATTACCCGAATATTTAAATGTATTTGATGTAGCAATTAATCCACAAATTGTTAATGAAGTTACTATAGGTAACTACCCACGTAAAATTGATGAATATCTGGCTATGGGAAAACCGGTTGTGGCAACTCATACTGAGGCTATGGAATATTTTAAAGATTATGTATCATTAGCTAAAAGTAAAAACGATTGGTTAATCGCTATTGAAAAACAATTACACGCTGATAATAAACAATCACAAAAGCTAAGAACCGGATTTGCACAACAACATACTTGGGAAAATAATGCAAAAGAGATATACAAACAATTTAAAAATAAAAAATCATGAATATAAAAGATAAAATAAAAAAATCACCTAAATTAAAAAAACTTGCTTTGCACTTGCTCACTCCAAAAGGGCAGGCCAGACCTCGCCTATGGATAAAATGGTTTGTTAATCCGTTTTTTCATAAAAAAGGTAAAGGAGCAAGAATTTGCAAACGTACACGAATGGATGTTCTTCCGTTTAACGGATTTTATATTGGAAAGAATACAACTATTGAAGATTTTTGTACAATAAATAATGGTGTTGGAAAGGTCAGTATTGGTAATAATACCAGAATAGGTATTGGTTCGGTATTAATTGGGCCCATAAATATAGGCGATGATGTGCGATTAGCTCAAAATATTGTTATTACAGCTTTAAACCACAATTATCAGGACATTTCAAAACCTATTTCGGAGCAAGGAGTAAAAACTGAACTGGTTTATATTGGTGATGAAACATGGATTGGAGCAAATGCAGTTATTCTGCCAGGTATATTTATTGGCAAACATTGCGTAATTGCTGCAGGGAGTATAGTAACCCGAAATGTCCCTTCTAATTCAGTTGTTGCAGGGAATCCGGCAAAAATTATTAAACAATATAATAAGGCAACAGAAAAATGGGAACGTGTAACTAAATAATTTAAGAATTATGAATATAATAGAGATTGTTTTCTGGAGCTTACTGGCAATTGTATTTTATACATATATCGGTTATGGTATTTTATTATATATTTTAGTTCGGATAAAAAAATCGTTTGGATCTAAAAAAAACATAACGAGAAAACTATATGAACCTGATATAACAATACTAATAGCTGCATACAACGAACAGGACTATGTCGATCAAAAAGCGCAAAATACAATACAGCTCGATTATCCAATTGAAAAACTTCATCAGATATGGGTAACTGATGGCTCTAATGATAGTACACCATCCTATTTAGAAAAGTATCCTAATATAAAAGTTTTACATAAGCCGGAAAGAAAAGGAAAGATTGCGGCCATTAACAGGGCAATGAAATATATTGATACTCCAATAGTTATTTTTTCTGATGCTAATACTTTGCTTGGCAAAAAGTCTATTCGAAAAATTGTAGCATTGTTTGAAAATCCAAAAGTTGGTTGTGTTTCGGGCGAAAAAAGAATTGCTAATAACGAGAAAGAAGCTGCGGCTAGTGCAGGAGAAGGAATATATTGGAAATACGAATCGAAGCTTAAACAATGGGATGCCGAAATAAATTCTGTTGTTGGGGCTGCAGGTGAACTATTTGCTATTCGTACAGAATTGTTCGAAGAAGTAAAACCGGATACAATTCTTGATGATTTTATTATTTCATTAAAAATTGCCATGAAAGGTTATTCTATTCAATACGATCCCGAAGCCTACGCTATAGAATCTGCTTCAGTAAATGTAAAAGAAGAACTAAAACGAAAAATTCGTATTGCAGCCGGAGGTATTCAATCAATAGTTAGATTATATCCATTACTTAATATTTTTAAATACGGGTTATTATCGTTCCAATACATTTCTCATCGTGTGTTAAGATGGACAGT
>JASFYV010000241.1:0-13536 GCA_045046925.1 Candidatus Marithrix sp.
AGATTATAGAATGGGTGTAAAATACTGTTCCTTCCACCATACTCTCCAGACCTAAATAGAAAATTATTGGGCAGTAATCACGGATCAAGAAGGTGAAAATTGCTTGCGAAGACTTCAATAAGGCGATAGACTTAGCCTTTCAAAAAGATTATTGAATTTAAATAGTACTATACTTGAGCGAGAACTAGTTGCCATTCTATCTCATCTTTAGTATCTAGTTTATCCAAAGTGCTGATAGTTCCAAATACTTGTTTTTTTAGCTCGATTCCAATTACCGAATCCATGCCTAAAACCATTTTACCAACGTCTTTCAGTGAATAACCATTCATGCGATTGACTGTAGAACCAGATTGTCTGATGGTTGGAAGGTCAAGTTAAATTGCATTGATGGCATCGTTATGGGTTTTTAGGTAGTAGTTGATGGTGCTGATTGGGAGTTCGGTGAATTTGGCAATGTCTTTCTTGGTAGCAATATCACCTTCGATGGAACAAATAAAGTTGAAATTTTTCAGTAATTTGACTACATCTGTGTAACTTTTTTGGGCAATCTTTTGGATGTTGGGGGTGAGGCCACAGGCTTGTTTTATGGCGGTTTTTAAGGCACTGTAAACAAGAGCAGATTGTAAAATTGCACATCTTCGTCCAATGTGCATTTGATTCTTTTGGAGAACATTATGCCCAATTGCCATAACATATGCACGCATTAATGATTCTATAAACTTGCTATCATAAACAACAATTGTTCTACCTTTGTGAGGGCTATTTTTTGCTGTTACTTCTACCAAAGTAGTCGCCACGCTAAAATCATTATTAATAAATGGTTTAAGTCGTTTTGGGATACCAGTAGTCGCCACGTTCTGTAAAGCTTTATGATTCATTCCCAATAAATCGGCAGTCCCACGTTCACTGAGTACTGTTGAGCCATTATCCAGTATAAGTATCACATATAATGCCCGGAATTAACTCTAGTTGACCATAATGTACAGCTTTTCTTTCTTCCATAATTTGTCTCATTAAGTTTTAATACGGGATTATATTCTTTTCTAGTAATTTGTGTCAAATTGGCTGAATTAAGCAGAGTGTCTACACAACTTGAATATGTTCTGGTTAAATCAATTGGTATAAATGGACGCAGAACTCTATTTTCATAGATTATTGGTTTGTATTATGAGAATATTTTTTGTAATGAAATGGTGGGTAAGATGAGGCTTTGCACAGCCTACCTGACTAGTTGGTATTTACCTTGAATTTAATTAAGAATTGTTATACACCATTGTCATTCAAGGAAATATTATATTTATATTCCAAAATCCTTTAAATAGTTTTTACCTAATCCATAGTATCCAGAAGCATAATACTTCGCTTTATTTTCAATATATTTCCAGAATATATCTGATAACATAATTTTTTCGAGTTGAATTAGTTCTTTTTTTGAAGCATAGGCAGCCATGCCATTATAAAAATATAAATTTTCATCATCATTTAGAAATGTTGGAAATCCTTTCTTTACTAAATTAGGGAAAAAAAGTTTATGTTTTCTCCTTTCTAAAGATTGATTTCTACCAAAAGAATACCAGGCTGGATATTTCCCTTTACCTTTATCTCGTGTTGCAAGTATATCTTTATTTGATAGTAAATATTTATATGCTTTTGGATATTTGTCTTTAAATCTATCTTCATCTATTAAAAATGGTCTATTTTGTTCATCATGAGTGTAAGGAAAAATTATTTTTTCTTTTAATTCATCTAGTTGTTTATATCTTGCTAACTTGTTACTATTAATTATATCTTTACATATGTCTTTTTCTATTAATGTATTATCAGCCATATAATAATAATAATTGTCTGATTTAATTGGTTTGAAAATATAAATATTATTTTTAAGAGTTGCTATACCATGTTTAGTATCGTAAATTTCACTAAAAGGTATTCCTTTTGATTCCATCTTATTTACGAAAGCATTATCTTTTAGATTCCATCCTTTATATGCGTCTAACTCTAAATAATGTTCTTGTTTAAAACGAATTACATCCATATTAACCGGTTTTATAGTATAAAAAACTGTCTCAGAAATAATATTTTGAATAATACAGATGCAAGTATAAGTCATTCTTGATTTAAATATTTGTTCATCCCCAAAGTCTATTATTTTTAATAATGCTCTTTTAGTTTCAAAATATTTACGGATAGCACGACCGTTCACACTATTTATAAAACTATTAACAGTGATAAACCCTAATACTCCTTTAGGTTTTAATAGTTCAAAGCCTATTTGAAAAAATGGAATGTATAAATCTGGATGTCCAGTTGAACAGGTAGTCCAATTATCTATAAGCTTTCTTGTTTTTTGATCCATATTTCTTGAACAAACATAAGGGGGATTACCAAGAATCAAATCAAATTTATGTTGTTGCCAATCAAATTCTAAAGAATCACCCTGATAAATATTAAAGCAAAATTCTAGTTCATCTTCTTTTTCAGTAATTGCCAACAGGGCTAATAAAATTTTAGTTCTTTCAACACTATATGGTTGAATATCAACTCCAAAAATATTTTCTTTGAATATATTTTTATAAGATTTGGAGGTTTTTGTTTTTAGTTCTTTGGTAGCATCTATTAAAAATCCACCGCAACCGCAAGAAATATCTACAACTTTAATTTTTTCATATATCAAGTTTTCATGTAATTGCTTAAATGATTGTTTTGTAATATATTCTCTAATATTTTTAGGAGTGTAAATAGCACCATTTACTAATTTATCTGATGGAGAGATGACAAACTCGAAAAGTTCTAAAAGCTCTTCAAAACATAATTTTTGATTAGTTTTTTCCAATAATTGCAAGAATTCATTCTTACTTTTATTATTAATTATTAGTTCTTGAATAAGTTTGTTTTTAACTTTTGATATTGATTTTAGTTCTAAAAATGCTGATATTAACAGTTTATTTATCTCTTTTACATCTGTTGAATATTCTTTCAAAAAATTTAAGATTTGTTGATTCAAATTTTATCTCTTTTCTGGTAGTCCTGAATAATATAGTGTTTGACATCTTAATGTACTAATTTAATTATAGTTTATTGTATTCATTATTACTTTATTCATGACTATCTCTTTTTCTACCAATTTGTTTAGGATCATCCATTTTCTCTACCAATTGTGGGTAAATTTTTTGAGCATTCCAAGGAGCAGGTTTTAAAACTGTACTATCAAAATAATCAACAATTGATTTATAATATGGAAGTACAAAATATTCTTGGTATTTTTTTAAAATATTGACATACTCAGGATTTTCTCGTAGCTTTTCCCATACATCAGGAAAAAAATTAGACAATACAAAATCTAATCCTAAAATAAATTCCATAGGATGATGCATTATTCTTGGAGCATCAAAAAAAAGAGCTTGTCCAATATCAATATTTTTCTCTTTTAATTTTCGACCACCAAATTGGAAATGATACATAGGGTGAACCTCTTTAGATGGGTTATCTCCTTTTTTACAAATATGTTTGTCAAAATGTATAGAATAAACTAATTCACTTCCATTTCTATTGTTTTTGTTCATACCATAAGCATATATATTAAATTCGAGTTCATTAAAAGGGTCTTCATTTTTTGCTATTTTTTTGTATTCAATATTCAAATCAACACTAAAATAGAGTCTTAAATTCTCAATATTAGAATGAGATAAATGTTTAGGTAATTTATCATTTTCAAATGATAATTCTAAAGGTTCTGGAGCATATTTAAATTTATTTGTTCGTCGTAAAGAAGCAGTAATATTTTGGAATGCTTTATTGTTAGTCACATTTGTGAAGTTCTTTAATAATCTACTCAATTTATCAATATCAGAGATTAAATCCATAATAAATTTATCCAGTTTAGGTTTTGCCATAATTATTTCTCATTTAAATCGGTTATAGCATTAATCAAACTATCTTTGTCATCTGGATGTACTCTTATATTTTTCCTTTCATTTAATTTTTCTGCAAAAGCATAAAGAGAAACATAATCATATTCTTGCCATTGCCTTAATGGTTTTGATGAATAAGCTCTATATCCTTCTAATGAATCAAGAGGTTGATTTAACACTTTACATACTGTAGTGAATCTGTTACTGGAATTAAACTTTATAGGTTTAGGGGAGATAATATTATTAATCCCTTGATCTTTGAATAGCTGACACTTTTCGTCAGCATTTAAATATGATTGGCTTATTTGAAATTCCTGTTTAAATATATTATTAATCTTATGTTCCCACCATCTATCCCAACCATCAGAAAATACACCTTTATACTTAGCAGATTCAAATATATTTGTTACTTTTTCCCAATCTGCTGATTTCTTTTTATCTATACCTAACCTTGCAGCTAATATATCTTCATTTATTAGTACACTTGTAACATAAATCAAATCTTTTAATATAACTTGTGCATACTCATGTGATGGTATTGTTAAACTTTCATCTAAAAATCTTGCAAAAATTTCTCCATTTAAGTCATATAAATCTTCCAACCCAATTAATTTCTCTAAATTATTTTTATACTTTTCAATCTCTATATACCCTTTTGCTAATGCAAATAATTCTTCTGAAGCATTATTGGGAGTATCAACTTTTGGAATATAACCATCAAACAGATTATGACTGCTTAAATCAATGGAATAAACTTTTTGTAATTTTTCATCTGTTGAAAATAATACTATAGGTAAATCCTTTGTTAAATCCCCTTTTGTAACTAAAGTTCTGATATGTTGAGCAAATTCTGATGCTGTAAAATCAGAACTATCTGGAGTATCATCAAGTCTTAAATCCAGTAAAATTCCATCATAATTTGCTAAATCCCTTTTTATATAATCTGTATTAAACTCACTAACATGTTTATATTCTACAATTACTCCATCTTTCGATAAACCATCCACAAATGATTTTACTTTATCACCACTCTCATCATCTACATATAAATATTTGGTAGTCCTGCATAAAGTAGTGGTAAACTTATCAGGTCTTTAATACCTAACAGGTTTTTTGGAGTCATCACTACTTTATTCAGGACTACCAAATATTTATAAGGCACTTTTGTATCCATCTTTATCCCAAGGTAGTTCAATTCTAATTGTAGTATTATAACCGTTTGCTGGTTCTTTCACAAAAATACTACCACCATAACTGGTAATAATATCTTTTACGATTTTAAGCCCTAGTCCAGTTCCAGTTATTTCTTCATGATGTTTAGCAATCTTTCCTATAGGTGTACTAGTTGTATAAAAAGCATTAAAAATCTTATCTCTACTATCCACCGGAATACCATCTCCATTATCTGAAAACTCTAAATAGACTTTATTATCTAGCTTACCACATTCTATAAATATTTTACCGTCAATATTATTATCACGTTTGATTGCTTTGCGTGAATTAGTATAAAAATTAAACAAGATAGAAGCCCATTCAGATTTATGCATAGGAATAGTATATAAATTATACCCATGAAAAATTGGTTCAACAAACTCTATTTTTCGTTTTGATATATCTGCTTTTAATGTTTTTTCGAGTGCATGAACAACGGTTCTAAGCTCTATAGGTTTTAACTCTCTTTGTACATTTTCTGAAAATGCTTCATCAAAATAAGAGATATAAGTGGATAGTCCATCTAAATTATTTTCTACTCGCTGATTAATTTCTAAAACTTTCTCTAATGAGTTACTATTTTCTATACTTCTAATATCATGCTGTAATGCTCCTTGATACTGTTTTATCTCGTGAATAAACTCACCAATAGTAAGCCCAAGTCCAGCTAAAACCCTCAAAAGATTCATCTCTTTAATTAGTTCTATCTTTTGTACTTTTTCTTGTTCTTGGGCTATTTGAATATTTTCAGTAATTTTTTCTAATTTTTTCTCTAAAGTTTTATTCTCCAAATTTTTTTCGCTTTCTAGTGAAATTTTTACCTCTTTTAGTACATCAACTGCTTCAGTAATAATTTCTTCAGGCTTTTTTTTCCAATCTTTTTGTCCAGCAGTAACCTTTCTGCCTCTGAATTCTCCTATTCTTCTGATAGAATCAATTAATACTTTATATCCAAAATCTTCTAATTCATTTAAAGTATCATTTTCTATCAAACCTTCTCTACTTGATAATTCTTCAAATTGTTCTTCTGTATCATTATTTATTTCAACAAATCCAAAAAAATTAATATTTCCATGTGGTGGTAAAGTTTCTCTTTTTCTCACAGAAGCATCTAATCCAAGCCAATCATCCTCAGATTCACCATAAGGTAATACTCTAAATCCATTACGATATAATCTGATTCCGCCTTGTTCTTTTGCTTTTTCCCTTATTGATGTTTCAGTCTGTTTTGGAATCATCCCTATATTATAAATAAAATAATAAGCTTTCAATGTAATATTTTTCAAAAATTTAAATGGTTCATTTTTATTTATAACTATTTCTTCTTGTTTATAATTTAATTTTTTACTTGTTATATTTAAATAAATATATCCATCATTATCAACTTTACCATCTATTTCCGCCATAGCGTGTTCAAAAAACATGGTTTCTTCATTTGCTATAACATGTTTATTGCCATTGTTTATTTCAATACACTTTAGCTTAAATCCAGGATCATTAAGTATTTTTGAATCAGATTCTGCTATTGGAAATGGTTGAATAGTTTCTGAAGCATAACGATAAACTCTTTTTATTTGAGCCTCACTCCAACTATCTCTTAGTTGTTCAATAATTAGAGTTGTACCTTCATTCTTTTGTTTATCCGTATATTCAATATCATTAGTAATAAAAGATAGCTCCATATCTTCTAAAAAACTATCCCAATTTATAGTAACTTTTAAGGCTTGTTCAGCTTCAATAGTTTGAGTAATAATAGTTAATTTTGTTCCAAGCCGTTGGGTGGAAAATCTTCCTATACCTTTTCTACCCGCTCTTTTTCTATCGTATCGTGGTGAACGAGGATAATGCACTTTATCACTAGAAGAAAGTCTCATAAAACCATTGATTAACTGCTCTTCAGTCATACCTAGACCATTATCTTCAATAATTAATATTCCACCAATTACAGATGACTCTTTAAAAATCAACTCAACCTTTGTTGCATCAGCATCATAAGCATTTTTCACAAGTTCTGATACTGCGGTCTCATGTCTTGCAACTAGCTCTTTTCCTAAACGATTAATAATACCTGCATCAACGGAAAAACGGACTTTATTTTTATCAAATTTGGCAAGTTGATTTGATAAATCTAAAATTTTTGAATAGTTATTAGGGTCATTTGTTAGAGTATCTTGTAACTCTTGTCTGATTTCATCTACTAATAAAATAGTCATAATGTTTCTCTTTATAAAATAATTTTATTTACAACAATTCCCAGTTTAGTAATGCACTGCCAAGAAGCTCTATTTAAAGATTATAAAATAATTATAAATTTCAATATAGCTTCTGAGACATTGCACTACCAAATTATGGTTAACAGCTAATAGTTAATTACTAATAAAAATCACTCAGCTTCCCTCACCACCTCCAATCTAGCCGGTTTTCCACTACCAAACACTTCAGGCTCATACATCTCTTCAGCATGAGTTGCCATCACTCCAAATTTCCCCGGAGCAATCGCTTGAGCTACATAAGATAAATGATAATTACCAGCTTGCAAATAATCAGAGTAAAATACTGCTGCATGATGACGTAATTCTTTATGATAGAAACTCCACCAAGATTCACCGTATTTCAACCAGTTATTTTCAGTAAACCAGACAGATTCCTTGGCATATTGACCAGTCTCAGCTTTACCTGCATCAATTTTAGAAGTAGTGGCTAAATCCCGATTGACTGGCTCTAAACCACCTGGAATTGGGTCATTGACTACCACAAAATAGCGGGGAGCTGGCAAGGATACATATAAATCCACCCGCACCAATTCTCCGGTTAACAGTTTCATTGGACTTGACAGCAAAACCCATTTACCATCTCGTTCCACATGATATTCTCGTTGCACTTCAATTCCAGAATTAACCGCAGTAGCTTTCTCTTCAGTCTCGGCATAGGTCATTTCTACTTTATAATAAACCCGACCTTGGCCTTCCCGTTTTAGCTTGACAACAGCTTCTTGACCCAGATTATCCTCATTCATCGCATGGACGAAGGTTAATGGAGAGCTTTTCACGCTGTCAAAACCACCTTTATCCTTACCATTATCTCGTTTAAGCAGAGTATCATCCAGCCAAGTCTGCACGGTTAACATCGGTTGGTCTTTTTCATACACACTGGCATACTCAATCAAAGCATTCATACAGTACATATTTTCTTGAGTATTACCCCAATAACCTTTCCGATCCTGCATTTTGGTGATATTACGCACTAATTTGAAAGGAATCTCTCCAACATTACTATCTTTCCCCATAGTTTTATCATAACCACTTAAACTGCTCAAAATAACACATTGGGTTCGTAGTGAAGAAGATAAAATATGCTTATAACTGCTATCCAGTTCTTCCGAAAAAGAGATATTACCCGAAGTTTGACTAGCATGAGCTAGGATTTTATCAGCCACATCATTACGGATACGTTGCGTTCCCGGAACTTGTAAAGCTGCGGATAGAAATTGAGCTTTGCCAAATAAATCCATCCGTTCCACATGATTGTGATAGCGATTGATGTCATTACGAGTTATCTTACCATGTTTAGATAACGCTGCTAAAGCGGTAGCTCGCACTGTGGCAGCCATACCTTTAGAATAAAAATCTGGCAATATATTTTTGCGTAACAATTTCAACAGATAGCTATGTAAACGCTTTTCTACTAGTTCAGGAATATCATATTCAGCAGTCCGTAACCAATTGAAGGATAACGCAGTATAGGCACTTAAATAGGGACTAACTCTCTCATCCTTAGCGATAAAATAGGCCATTCCACCATTAGGAGCTTGATATTCTTTAGCCAGATTGATAGTTTTACCGGGTAAAGTATAGCTGTCTTTCCAAATTAAATCATCGGCAATATAATCCTGCAAATTATTGTAATGGGAAGCTATTGTACCTTTAGTTAGTTTCTGCTCCCAACAGTAATATGGATAATCTCGCATGTATTTGAAAGCACCATCAACTCCACCAATAACTGTAGGAGAAGCTATCACTTTCAAACCACCAACATTAGGAAAAATATCCTCTGGAAACTTAATATTTTCAGTTACTTCATCCTTAACAGTAGTTCCATAAGTAGCTGCTGTCACCGAAGCTTGCCGAGGCCAAATTTTCAAACTTTTCTGTAATCCATCACTATCTGTACCATCGGAAGCAGTTGCCTCAAATTGAATCATACCAGCCGTAGTAGTTTGTAGCGGTAGCCATTGCACGTATCGCTTATATGGTTCAGCTTTAATTGTATAATTTTTGCTAACTTCATCCTTGCCCAGACCAACTAACTTTTTAACATTTTGCATCCAACCAGTTAATTTAGCTGTATTTGCGGTTGGTACTATCACTGGGCCTTTAGCAGTCACTTTCACTTGTATATCACGAGCCGTTTCAGTCCGATTCATTACGCTAAAACCAGCTTGGAATACATCACCAGTTAATAGTTGATTAGGTAACACTGGGCGAATCTCAATTGGTTGATTAACCTTGAAATTATAATCTCCCAAGCCCATTAAATCTTCTGGCGTGACAGCCATCACCAAAATCCGCCAACCGGTTAAATTATCAGGTAAATCAAACTTGACTTGAGCTTTGCCATCGCTATCTGTTTTGAGAGAAGGATTCCAATAACTGACAAATTTAAATACTGACCGCATACTCAAACTGCTGCCCCCGTCACCACCAGCATTAGCACCTTTTTTCTCAAATTTTTGCCGTCCAACCAATCGCATCAGCAAGCTAAAGTTAGCCAAATCTAAATTATCTAAAGTATAGAAACCTTGGTATGGATTAAAGTAATCTTTGCCAGTACTCAATAAATCAAATACTGATTCATCTAATACCGTGACAGCTAATTCAATTGGTTCTCTGTCTGCTTTTGGATGTCTAGCTTGAGCTTGAAATTCAACGATTACCGTTTCGCTAGGTTTGTACACCGATTTATCAGTTTTAATGTTGATTAATATCTCTTTATACGGGTCTTTAACTATCGTTTTGACATAACCCATACGGAAAGCTGGTTTACCTAAATCTACCTGATTTTTATCAATTGGCTTGTCCACTCTGGGCGATATAACCGTTACTGATACAAAGAAACCCGGCACATAATCTGGTTCAACTGGAACTTCAATAATTTCCATATTGGATTTTAAAGTAGTAACCCAACTTTTAATCGACCCAAATCGTTCCACTGTCACTAAAGCTTTCGCACCTTGGTACGGATTTTTAACTAAATATTTAGCAATATCACCAACTTTATAGCTTTCCTGTTCTGGTACGATTTCCAAACCATGCCCAGGTTTAGTCTCCCACATCACATAACCTTTACCAATTGCCCATTGGCGTAACTCAGTGGTATGTTCTCGACCTTTACTATCTTTAATACTAGCTATAATTTTATAAGAACCTGATTTAGCCGGAGTAAAAGTACATGGTATAGCTTCCTTGGTTGATTTTACATTACAAGAGGAAGCTGTTTTAACCCAAGTATGTTCATAGCGTTTATCATAAGCATTCCCAGCAGTTTTAACACTGACAGCTTTGGTTTCCAGACGTTCTATTTTGACTGCAATCATATTATCTGCCACTGGTTTGCCAAACTCATCCACCACCAATAACATAACTTTGCTTGCCTGCCCAGCTTGCAATAACCAACTGGTTTCTTTTAAACCCACAAAGCGATCCCGTCCCACATAACGAGCCGTGACACTACTGGCAACATCCTTACCTCGGTCATCACGCACTGTACTTTCCACCATTAACTGGCCATACAGAACCTTGGAATTAGTCGGTAGGCTGAAGGTAGTTTGCAATAAACCTTTGTTATCTAACCTTTCTTTCTCAGTGCTGAAAATTGCTTCACTATCACTGTCATCAGTATAAACGTCGAACCAAAAACCTTTGGCCTGTGGATGGCTTGGACGTAAGTCTTGCTGTTTCAATATAGCTCTCACTTTAGTTTGAGCATCGCCATATGGTCCACCAGCGTGTAACATTGCCACCGTATTAGCAGTAACTTTTTCCCCAACATGAAACAGTTCTCCATTCAAAGCAGTGTGAACTTTAAACGGTGATGGAGTGAAATCACTAACCAAAACTCGCATTGGAGTCCAAGTGGTATTTTTCTTAAATTTAGCAGTTAATTCAAAATCATACCAACCAACAGCTCCAGTTTTAGGAATGGTAAATTCACCATCATAAGCTCCAAATTCAGATAGTTTGAAGTTCTTCTTTTCATAGGTGACTTTACCCATTGGATCAGTAACTTTTAACGTGTAACCTTTGCGTGGAGCGGCAATAAATTTCTCATTACTTTGATCTCGTACAAACAGCTTATATTGTATGGTATCACCAACTTTATAGATTCCCTGAGCAGTAGTTCCCCATGTATGAATATGGCCATATTTAGCTTTCATATCTGGATATAAATCATAGTCATCGGTATAATCATACAACTGTACTCGGAAATTGGAATCTAATGGCAATAACGCTTGATTTTTTCCTTTCTGACAACGGATAAAGAAACGGTCTTTAGTTTGATAATCCCAATAAACATAGGCATATTTCAATTTCGGGTCTAAAGATTTAGTACCGGGCAATCGAGCTATTCCATCAGCATTGGTAATCGCTACTGCTAGATCACTTGACAACTTTTTATCTGGAGCATAGGTATCTTTATACACCGACACATCAACTCCTTCCACTGGCAAACCAGTCGCAAAATCCGTCACCCAAACCAGAGTATTGTGATGGCCTAATTTGGCATGGACATAGTAGGGAGTAGTTTGACCGAAGAACCAGTTGTTTCTCTTAGCCCGTTTATTATTAATATCCGGTTGAGTTTTGAAATAACCCTGCACTACTCCCGACTCAGATGGAATCAAATTTCTAATTCCTAGTGGCATTTTGACCGCAATATCTTTCAGTGGCGAAGTTTGTACTTTAGCCTTTTTATTCTTGCTCCAACCATCTGCTGTCAAAGTATTATAGAAAATTGAAATATCATCTAAATTAGTCATATAGATAGGTAATTCACTATCAATACCCTGTTCCAATACAGAAAAATCATGCTCAAAATTATGGCTTGGAGCTCGATGATCTGTAGCGAACTTAAATACAACAGAATTGGTTAAAGAACGACCGAATTCATCTTTTAAAGCAGTAGGATTATTTATGATTAAATTATAATCAGTGAAAGCTTTGAAAGCTCTCGGTAAGCGAACCCAATATTCCTGATCTTTATAATGTGATTCATCTAAACGAGTATAACTTCTTCTGCCTTGCCAAGGATTATATTTTTTGCTACCAATCTTAGGAGTAATTTGCAAATTTTGTTTCAGCATATCTAATTTAACTGGGCTGGAAAATTTTAAATTTACGCTCTGCATTGGGTTACAACGTTTATTTGTCTTCTGGCCAATATTAATAGATAGAGAATTATTATCCAAAGTTTCGCATTCTAAACCTAGAAATTTAAACTCAGGAAAGGTATTAATTTTAACTAAATTACGCCGTTCAATTCCCAGCTCTTTGCCTTTTATTGAACGTAAACCTGGTTCAATCATTAGCTGAACTTGGCTGTTTAATGGAAAAGAATGCTCTGGTGATATATCCCATTTTTTGGAAACAGTGGCTGGTAAAGGAGGAGCATTTTGGTTACGAGGTGATAATTCAGCTTTAACTTTAACTCGTTGACCATTTTGATCTTGAAAATATAGATGTTTTAATACTGATTTCTTGGTGACAATCTGTTTAAAAAATACTCGAATTTTAGGTTTCCCAGGTTCTAACCAGTAGCTAAAAGAGGTGTAATTGACTTGTGGTCGTTTGGTAATAAAGATATGTTGGAAAGATTTTTCAATAGTCAAATCTTCTTGAGTAGTGATACCGGGTTCAATCACCATTTCATAACGGGTTGCTGGTTGTAAAGCTGTAGTACGACCCAATTCACAGGCTAAATTGGAAGTATCCAACCATCGCCATTGGCATTGTACAGCAGGTTTGAAAGTAATGGGGATTTCATCAGCATTTCGCTCCATTTTACTAACTGGAACTACTGGTTGATTAAAACTTATAACAATTTGCCGCCCAGCCGGAACATCATTACCACTGGGTTTGATTTTCATTATTTCTAAAGGCTTTTCTTTATGAAACACGCTGGAATCATAAACTGCCCAAACTGGCGTAAACCAGCTGCATAGTATTACTATAGTTAAGATTTTTTTAAACATTATTGAGTTGCCTCGTTTGATAAATACATGTTGATTTTAGCTTAAATTGGTGGGAGATGCAATTTGGGGTACTGGGCTTAAACTATAATTACTGGTAAAATAGACAAATGAAAGAAATGAACTCAATTTGCCAAAAATGTAAAAGCCCAAAGACAAATAAGTAAT